>JAKAKQ010000364.1 GCA_021813425.1 Nitrospirota bacterium | reverse complement strand
AGACGGCAGGACACCTGATCAGATACGTAACATTTCCTCTGATGTAGGTATACTCCCAAGAACTCACGGGTCTGCATTATTTATAAGAGGTGAAACCCAGTGCCTTGCGGTTGTAACTCTGGGGACTGCCGATGATGAGCAGAGGATAGATTCCCTTGAGGGCGAGACATCAAAGACCTTTATGCTCCACTATAATTTTCCTCCGTTCAGCGTTGGTGAAGTCAAACCTCTGAGGTCTCCGGGAAGACGCGAGATCGGTCACGGCATACTTGCTGAAAGGGCCTTGAAGGCGGTAATGCCCTCGAAGACCGAATTCCCTTATACTGTAAGAATTGTTTCTGATATCCTGGAGTCCAACGGTTCTTCTTCAATGGCAACAGTATGCGGTGGAACACTTGCATTGATGGATGCAGGGGTCCCGATAAAATCACCTGTTGCCGGTATCGCGATGGGGCTTATAAAAGAAGGTGAAAGGGTGGTTGTCCTCACGGACATACTCGGACTTGAAGACCATCTCGGAGATATGGATTTTAAGGTTACAGGAACAGAAAACGGCATAACCGCATTTCAGATGGACACAAAGATAGGCGGCATATCCAGGAATGTGATGGAAAGCGCTCTTGAACAGGCAAGACAGGGAAGGCTTTTTATCCTCAAAAAGATAAAAGAAACACTCGACCAGCCTCGCCAGTCTCTTGCAAGCCACGCGCCGAGGATATACACGATGCATATTAAACAGGACAAGATACGTGATGTTATAGGAACAGGCGGAAAGGTCATACGCGGCATTATTGAACAGACAGGAGTTAAGATAGATATAGATGACAGCGGCCTGATCAACATTGCAGCTTCGGACGGAACAGCGGCCCAGAAGGCGATAGATATCATCAATAATATTACAGCCGAGGCAGAAGTCGGCAAGATATATCTCGGGAAAGTCAAAAGGATCATGGACTTTGGCGCCTTTGTCGAGATCATTCCTGGTACGGAAGGGCTCCTCCATATATCGCAGTTATCTGACAAGAGAGTAGCAAAAGTAACAGATGAGGTTAATGAAGGAGATGAGGTGCTCGTGAAGGTGATAGAAATAGATAAGATTGGCAGGATACGTCTCAGCAGGAAAGAGGCGATGAGAGAAAAAGACTCCAAGACAGTCTAAAATATTTTATAAATCTTGTTATAGCGGGGGATAGTCATATCCCCTTTTTAGTTTTTATAAGAGGATAAATAATGTTCAAGAAAGAATATCTCGAAAACGGCATACCTGTTGTGATGGAGCCCTTTAAAAATGTCCATTCAGTTTCCCTGGGCATATGGGTGAAGGTAGGCTCGAGATATGAGAGGCCGGAGAAGAACGGCATCTCGCATTTCCTTGAACACATGTTCTTTAAAGGCACAAAGAAACGTACTGCCAGAGATATCGCTGTTGAGATAGATTCGATGGGAGGAGACCTTAATGCCTTTACTTCAAGGGAAAATACGGCATTTTATATAAAAGTTATTGATCAGTATATTGAGAAAGGGATAGACCTGCTCACTGATATCTTTGTTAATTCTGTTTTTCCTGCCGCGGAAATAGAGAAAGAGAAAAAAATAATCAGGGAAGAACTGAAGATGGTTGAGGATACCCCTGATGACTATATACACGACCTTTTCAATCAGACCGTCTGGGGCCGTGATGGTATCGGCCAGTCCATCCTTGGGCGCAGGGAAACAATAACCTCCTTTACAAGGGACGATATACTATCTCACATAAGAAAATATTACGGGACAAAGGACATAGTCATTTCCTGTGCCGGGAATTTTGACCCGGAGAGCCTTGTTGAAAAATTTAACAGACGCTTCAGAGGACTATGGAGGGGAACAGAGACGAAGACAGGCACACCGCCTGATTTCCGGAGGAACATAAAGGTATATCCTAAGGAGCTTTCAGAGGCGCATCTCTGTATCGGGGTCCCTTCCCTGCCGTATACGAGTGATGAAAGATATGTGCTTTTTGTTTTGAATACGATACTCGGCGCGGGTGTAAGTTCCCGGCTTTTTCAGGAGATAAGGGAGAAGAGGGGACTTTCATATTCAGTATATTCTTTCACCGCGTCTTACTTTGATACGGGTTTATGGGGGGTCTATGCCGGAGTGAGCAGGAAGAAAGTCAGGGAAGTAGCTGGTCTGATAATCACTGAAATGATGAAATTGAGGGATACACTTAACGAAGCCGAGCTTGATCGTGCAAAAAAACAGCTGAAAGGCAATCTGATTCTTGGACTGGAGTCAACGGGCAACCGCATGAACAACATTGCCAGGCAGGAGATTTATTTTGGAAGGTATATATCTCCGAAGGAAATAATGAAGTCCATAGATATGGTGAACCTGAAGCAGATGAAAGATCTGGCAGAGGAGTTGATTATAAAGGAATCATTCTCGATAACCGCATATGGAGATGTGCAGAAAAATATTCTTGATGGTGTGCTTTAATCATATCTCCTTTGTTTGAACTAATTTTTATCTTTGTGTCATAATTAAAAAATGAAATTTACATTACTGTCGGCAGTCATCCTGCCTTTATTTATTTTTTCCTGTACTGCTAAACAGCTGAAGGTTGAAGAAAAAGCCCCTGAACTTCCGAGCAATGCCTATTATTACTATATAT
>JAKAKQ010000277.1 GCA_021813425.1 Nitrospirota bacterium | reverse complement strand
ATGTGATCTTCGCGTTCTTGCGGTTTCTTGCAAATTTTCTTCTTTCTTCAGTCATGTAAACCCTGAAATTGTTTTTATTTTATCATATAACAACTTACCACGATGAAAATATTCTTTTTATATTCCTGATTTCCATACTTATGCCGTCGGCCTTTTCAAAGGCAAACTCCTTATATGTCTTTGTGGCAATGCCATTTTTTGTTTCGATCACTTTTACCGCGCCGTCAAGGTCTGTCCTCAATATCTTTATGTTTATTCTGTTTAATATCTCCAGAACCTCAGGGCTGGGATGGCCGAAGGGATTATCCCTGCCCACGGATATTACAGCAACCGACGGAGAAACTGCGGAGAGAAATTCGTCGTTTGCAGATGTCCTGCTTCCATGATGAGGCATTTTAATCACATCGCTCTTAAGCCACTTCTCGATATGAGATATGTCCATCTCTGCCTCTTCCCCAGCATCGCCGGGGAATATAAACGAGTTCTTTCTGCCGGATATCTTAAGGACAAGCGAAGAGTTGTTCTCCTCTTCATATTCATCACCCGACATTGTATAGAACTCTCTGTAAGGGTGGAGGACCGCGATCCTGTAATTTCCTGATTCTATAATATCTCCCCTTCCAAGAACCTTGTGCGCTGCGTTCATCCCTATATCTTCAGGATACTTTATACGGCCATTATCCCATAACTCTTTCACATTAAATCTTTCCAGAAGATATTCAAGCCCGCCTGTATGGTCAGGGTGAACATGTGACAATATAAGGGCCTCGACATCCCTCTTCCCTATATATCTTAACAATTCAGCTGTCTCCTTCCCTGTCCTTCCGGTATCTACAACAACCGTCTTCCTGTCCGGAAATTCAATAACTGCGGAATCACCCTGTCCGACATCAATAAATGTCACGCTGAGGTCTCTTTTCTCAAAGACTCCCATTATCATATAAATTAAAACCGGCACAAACGGGACCAACAGGGTCATTTTCTTTCTGCCGGAAGCAAGATAAAACAGAAATCCCGCATAAAATAAAAGGCATAATGCCGGAGGAAAGGCAGGGATCTTCAGGTCGGCATACGGTATTTTCGCCATCAGCTTTACGAGGGTTATGGAGAGGTCAGCTGATATTTCAACAAGGGGGCTGAAGACATAATAGCCAGTTGCGAGAAAAGAAAAAGACGAAATAAGCGACAAGGGTATCAGCATAAAACCTATCAAGGGCGCAATAATCAGATTTGAAAGCGGCGAGATAACAGAAATATAATGGAAATAATAGGCCACAAGCAGGGCTGTGCCGGCCGAGGCTGCAATCGTAAGGACCACAGAGTCCTTGACATATCCTGCAAACCTGCTGCTTTTTTCTTCTTTTATCTTTATCTTTACCTCTGCGTCTTCCTCTTTTTTTTCAACAGAGAACCCTATAAACAGTACAGCTATAAACGAGAGCTGGAATGAAAGACTCAGGACCACATCAGGGTCCCATATCACGAGGATACAGGCTGAAAACAGCAGGGAATTCAGCCAGAATCCCTTCCTTCCAAGGAGAAGACCTGCAAGGAAAAGGCTTATCATCAGAAACGACCTGATCGCAGGGACGCTTCCCCCTGAGATCACAAGGTAGATAACCATAAACGGGATGGATAAAAGGGCAGCGGCCTGTGAAGGTGTGAGATATATTGTTAATCTTTGCAGGATTTTGTAAGGAAGCCTTTTTATCAGAAAAATAAATATGCCGAAAAGCATTATAGAAAAAAGCCCGAAGTGGGTGCCTGAGATGCTCAGGATATGGGCCAGACCCGTCACATTAAATGCATTTCTTAAATCCTCGCCAAGGTATGCGGTTTCTCCTGTTGTTACAGATGCGATAAGGGCTGCTGAATCTCTGTTGAACCTGCCAAGGAAATATTTATTCAGGGAATCTCTCTTCCTGTTAAATTCATTGAAGATAGAATAGGGAGCCTCCCGACTTCCGTTTACGGCCATGATCGAACCATATACTTTTTTGCTGTTCATACTGCCGGGATTCAGTCTCTTTCTGTCTTTTCCGGTCTTTAAAAAGAGTTCGTATTTATTGTCATAATCTGCCTCGAAAGCAGAAAAGATATTTATCTCTTCATTGCGGAGTTCCTCTATCTCTCCTGATTCTTCATCGATAGCGGTATCAACCGTGAAAATCTCAATGTTGTTTCCGTTTGATGCAGTGGCTGTCTTTGAAACAAATCTGCCTGTAACCCTGAGTTCGTTATTCCAGAGATCGAGCGGATCAGGCGAAGGGGAGAATCTCAAAAAGGCATAAAAGAACCCGATAGCTATAACAGGAATAGTAACGAATTTTCTCTTGTACACAAGGTAAGTTGAAGCAGAAACAAAAAGAACGGAGCTCGAGAAAGGGAAATAATCGAACAGGTAAAACAGCGCTGTCCCGGAGAGAAAGCATATAAAAAGCAGCATCAGGTCATCTTTTCTTTAATGACCTTCGCTATGTCCCTGCCGAGTCTGGTTATCATCTTCAGGTCCTCGCCCTCGAGCATAACCCTTATCTTGGGTTCGGTCCCTGAAGGCCTGACAAGCACCCTGCCCCTGCCGTCAAGCTTCTCTTCTGCATTTCTTATGGCAATTTCGATCCCGGGTATCGACTTTATGTCATGTCTTTTTTCGACCTCGACATTCATGAGGACCTG
>JAKAKQ010000354.1 GCA_021813425.1 Nitrospirota bacterium | reverse complement strand
CAATCATTTTTATTTGTAAACCTTGTAAATAGACCTTATTAAGGGTTTTATAATTGAATAAACATAAATCAAAAAAAATCTCCCCTCCCCCTCTTTGCCAAAGAGGGGCATTATCCCTCCCTTTGGAAAAGGGAGGTTAGGAGGGATTTTACAAATTAATGTCGTTATTATTCTATGACTGTTAATAAAAAAAGGAGGTGTTTTAGTACCTGAGATGTTATGCAATTACTATGTTTTTTAGACAATCAGGAGTGCTGCCTTGCAGATTGCCCATGCAAGCAGGGCACAGGCAGGCAGGGTAAATATCCATGCAAGAACAATTCTTCCTGCTACTCCCCACCTGACAGCAGACAGTCTTTTTGTTGCACCAACCCCCATTATAGTTGATGAGATTATATGGGTAGTCGAAAGCGGCAGACCAAATCTGGATGCAACCTCTATTACAGTGGCTGCCGATGCCTCAGCAGCGAATCCGTGAATAGGCCTGAGATGCACAAGCTTTACACCAAGGGTCTTGATGATCCTCCATCCTCCCAATGCTGTTCCGAGAGCCATGGCCGTTGCGCAAAGTAGCATCACCCAGAAAGGGACATGGAAATCCTTGAGTGTGCCGTAACTAACCAGAGCCATGGTTATGATACCCATCGTCTTTTGGGCATCGTTATTCCCATGGCTAAATGCCATATATGCCGCAGACACAATCTGGAGCCTGTTGAAAAGGGAATTTACGATCGAAAAAGGAGATCTTCCAAACAACCACATAAGCAACAGCATTAAAAGAAAACCGAATAGAAAACCGACAAGGGGAGAAAATATCAGCGCTAAAAGGACCTTATATACACCTTTCTGAATGATAATCCCGGTGCCTGCTGTTGCCACTGCAGCGCCGATCAGGCTTGAAAGAATGGCATGGCTCGAAGATGTCGGCAGGCCAAAATACCATGTTAACAAGTCCCAGAGTATTGCTGCCATAAGGGTTGAAATAACCGTGACCTGTGTGATGGAAGATGCATCAACAAGTCCGGACCCGACCGTCTTGGCAACAGCAGTCCCTGTCAACGCACCTACAAGGTTCAGCACTGCCGCCATGACCACAGCGACCTTTGGAGATAATACTCTTGTCGATACTGATGTCGCTATTGCATTTGCAGTATCGTGAAAGCCGTTGATAAAATCAAAAATCGTGGCGAGGATTATAACACAGACGAGCAGTAAGAACGTATCATGCATATTTGAGGACTATTGCTTCCAGGACATTGGCAACATCTTCACACCTGTCCGATGCATCTTCGAGATGCTCATATATCTCTTTCCATTTTATTATAAGTATGGGGTCCTTAATTTCATCAAATAATCTCCCGAGCGCATCCCTGAACCCTCTGTCTATCCTGTTTTCGAGCCTGTTTATCTCGATGCAATGCTCCTGCACGTGAGAGTAATTCTTCTCCTTAAGTTCCTTTATAGCTTTATGCATTACTTCAGCGGTTGTAAGAAGGTCTTTTGACATTGCAATACCCTCTTTTGTCGGTTCTTTCAGCTTGAAAACCGCGATCCTGTCAACAGCAGCCCATATGAGATCTATGACATCGTCCAGTCTTGACGCAAGATTATATAAATCTTCCCTGTCTATAGGAGTGATAAAAGTCTTGTTGAGTTTTTTCATAATGTCGTGAGTCAGCATATCACTGTCCTGTTCTATCTCGTGTATCTCTTTTGCCCTTGCTTCAAGGTTGTCGAAATTTTCCATCAGAGAAACAAGAAGGGTAGCTGCCTTTGTCAGGTTCTGGGATGTCTTGTCGAATATCTCGAAAAAATCTATTTCTTTCGGAAAAAGTTTCATAGCAAATTCACCACGAATAGATTATAGGAATTTAGAGTATGATGTCAAATAAAACGCCTTGATGGTCTTATAAAGCAGGGCGTAATCAGAAAAAATCTTCAGCTGTTTGCCATCGCCTTATTTATATCATCCGGTGAAACCCCGCTGTGTATATTTACAGCCCCTACCTTTTCAGGCAGGACAAACTTTAACTCGCCTGAAACCGCTTTTTTGTCAATCTGCATTGCAGTAAAAAGGGCCTTGGATTCTATCCCTTCAGGCATCCCGGATGGGAGGGAATATGATTCGATAAGGTCTTTTATCCTGCTGACCTGTTTATCATCGATGAAACCAAGGCTGCGTGAAAGTTCTGCCTCGATATTCATTCCTATTGCCACTGCCTCGCCATGAAGAAATCTTTTATATCCGGTCACTGTTTCGATCGCATGTCCTATCGTATGGCCGTAATTCAATATTTCCCTCAACCCTGATTCCCTTTCGTCCCTTGAGACCACATCGGATTTTATCTCACAGGAACGTCCGACAATATGGATTATCGCGTCCCTGTCAAGTTTCAGAATTTTGTCCCTGTTCATTTCCAGAAAACCGAAAAGCCCGCTGTCCCGGATTACACCGTATTTTATGACCTCGGCAAGACCCGACAAAAATTCCCTTTTTGGTAAAGTCTTTAAAGTATCAGTATCTATCCATACAATCCTCGGCTGCCAGAACGTCCCGATCATGTTCTTCCCGAGCGGATGGTTTACCCCCGTTTTTCCTCCTACGGAGCTGTCCACCTGGGCAAGAAGGGTTGTGGGCACCTGTATGAAATCAACCCCCCTCATATAAGTTGAGGCTGCA
>JAKAKQ010000296.1 GCA_021813425.1 Nitrospirota bacterium | reverse complement strand
TCACCAGAGAGTCGGATTCCTTTAATGAATGAATTATCTCCGCCCTTCTACCTGAACTTGCCGGGCCGTTTGGATCAGGCAAAAAAAGCACTTTGGAACCCGAAAACATATTCCTGTAAAAGTCGATATCCTTTTTAAGGACTTCTGCCTTTGCTTCGTCTTTTTCGACAGCAACAAACGGCTTTTGCTCGAGGGCAAGCAACAGGGCAGATGAAGAGCCTGTTAGGTTAAAAATGCGGCAGTTCTCTGAATGTAAATTCCGGAAATTATCTTTTACTAATGAAAAGACGTCCACTCTATTTTGAAGTTTTAAGCATTGTTGTCCAAAATGTTTTAACTCACTCTATTTCTAAGTTTTCTCGAATACAGACAGGACATTGTATTTGAGCGGTTTTATTTTGCCGATATTCAGACAGTATATATATTGATAAATAAAGAGGAAAAATACCTCGGAGGTCGAAGACTGAGAATGAGCGGAAATATTATGTCCTGTCTGGTAGAACATAGTTTATAGATAATCCGGGGTAAAAATGGCTGAATACAAAACAAACACAATGGATACCTTCATATATTATTTTTCTTTTGGACAGATCTGAGATTTAATGATCTTCTCTATTATTTCTGTTGTTGAAAAACCCTTTATATATGGAAGGCTGTATGTTTCTTTTGCGATGTCAGAGCCGATGATATCCTCTTTTTTCCAGTCACCACCCTTGACCAGCACATCTGGTTTTAAAGATTTTATAAGATTATACGGCGTCTTTTCATTAAAGACAGTTACGTAATCCACCATATAAAGCGCGCTGAGCACCTCTGCCCTGCTCTTCTGTGAATTGACCGGCCTCCCTGGTTTTATAGTCGAGACTGATCTGTCCGAGTTCAGTCCTATGATAAGGATGTCCCCGAGTCTTTTTGCCTGTTTCAGATATCTTATATGCCCTGCATGGAGTATATCGAAGCACCCGTTCGTAAAGACAATACTCCTGCCTTCGGCCCTTAGCCTCCCGCATATTTTTTTAAGACTTTTCCTGTCCTGTATCTTTTTCATTTATTTATATTCATCTCCTTCAGCTTCGCCTCAGCCTTTTCGAGTATGGTCCTGTCACCCTTGAAACTGATCTTCTTCAGCGCTGTCTTAAACGGGAACCAGAAGGCATTATCCACCTCGAAGTCATGCTGCGAGGTATCACCGCTTACGTACTCCATCAGATAAAAGTGCACTGTCTTCCTGCATTTTGTATTCTCGCCTTTGATATAGTACCAGTATGTTATGTCCCCTATTTTCCCGATTATCCTGCCTGATAATCCCGTTTCCTCCCTGACTTCCCTTACAGCCGTTACCTCCGGGGTTTCCCCTTTGTCAACAAGACCCTTTGGAAGGCACCAGTTCCTGCCGCCCTTCACAGATACGATAGCGACCTCGATCTCATCATTGTTTTTTTTGAATATAACCCCGCCTGATGATGTCTGTCTTTTTAAAGAGGCCGGTTTCATCTGACTGCTGACTGTTGACTGCTGACTGCTGTCAGCGCCTCCATTACATCCTGTCTCAACCTCACAGGTTTCATCCCCTGTCCAACACATCCGAGCTTTACAGTTGCATCGACAAGATTTTCGCCTGTCTGATCCCTGAGAACCCTGTGTCTGAAAATTATAGATGCCGGGCCCGCCTTGTCGACAGTTGTTTCGATTGTCAGGATATCTCCGTATCTTCCCGGTGAAAGATATTTGAGGGCTGCCTCTGCCACAACAAAATAGATCCCGTCATCCATAAGTTTTTTCAGACTCACGCCTTTTGATTCAAGGAATTCAGTCCTTGCCCGTTCGAAATATTTCAGATAATTCGCATAATAGACTACACCACCGCAGTCGGTGTCTTCATAATATATTTTTACTTTATGAATATGCGCTGTCACGGCACCATCTTACCTGTAATGAGCCTCATGATATCGTTGTAAAACGCAAAGACCATCAATGTTATGAGCAGGGCAAGTCCGATCCTCTGTGCAATCATAATGAACTTCTCACTGAGCGGCTTCTTCCTTATAGCCTCAATCCCGAGGAACATCAAATGCCCTCCGTCAAGTACCGGGATCGGAAGGATGTTCAGTATCCCGAGATTTATACTGATAATGGCCATGAACATAAAAAAACTCAAGGCACCCTGGGAAGCCTGCTGACCTGCCATCTGGACTATCAGTATAGGCCCTCCTATTGTCTCTGCAGGGATCACTCGCTGGATTAATTTTACGATCGATACAACGGTAAGCACTGAAATATCCCACGTTCTCGTAACCGATAAAGACAGGGCGCCAATCAATCCTTCCTGCCTTATGGAGGTCTTGCCGGAAGGTGTTATCCCGATCAGGCCGACCTCTTTGTCCTGTCCAAACAAGTCTTTAACGACCTTCTTCTCGGGCACGATAGCAAGGTCGAACGTTGAAGATTCTCTTTTAATCTTTACGTTGATCTCCTTGCCGGGTTGATTATGGATAATGGATGTCATATCATCCCACTTGTTTATCGTTGTCCCGTTAATTTCGATAATACTGTCGCCTTTCATCAGTCCTTTCTGAGATGCCGGCGAGTCTGCGGTCACCTCCCCGATCTCAGGGAGAAGATATGGTACACCGTTAAGGAAGATAAAGAAAAAGACGATAGTTGCAAAGCATATATTGAAGACCGGCCCGAAAAAGACTATCGAAAATCTCTTCCAGATCGGCTGGAAGTTATAGGCCCTGTGCTTTTCGGCCTCTGGTATCACCTCATCTTCCTGGGGCATGTCTGACTGGCCCAGCATCTTCACATATCCGCCGAGCGGTACAGCCGACAGCAGATACTCTGTCTCACCGTATTTCTTACTTATTATTTTAGGCCCGAAGCCGAGTGAGAATTTCAGGACCTTCACGCCGAGTATTTTTGCCAGAAGGAAATGTCCGAGTTCATGTACGAATATTAAAATACCGAGCAGCACTGCAGCATAAAAAATAACCATTATTTAAGCTCCTTAATAAATTTTTCGGCTGTTTCCCTTGCCCATCTGTCTGCTTCAAGCGCATCCTCGAGGACAGCAAGAGGTTTTACAGCATGGATGTCAGTTGTCTTTCTTATTATGACAGGTATATCATTGAACCCGATCCTGTTATTCAGAAACGCATGTACTGCAATTTCATTGGATGCGTTAAGCACGCAGGTCATTGTCCCGCCTGCCCTGATCGCATCGTATGCATAAGAGAGGCACGGGAAGTTAATATTGTCGGATTTTCTGAATGTAAGAGATTCTATCTTATCGAGTTCAAGTCCCGGTATGGGATCCTCAAGCCTGTCAGGATAGGAAAGGGCATAAGAGATGGGTCCCCTCATGTCAGGGATAGACATCTGTGCAAGGCAGCTCCTGTCTTTGAATTCTACCATCGAATGCACTATGCTCTGGGGATGTATCAATACGTCGATCTTTTCAGGAGGAATATCAAAGAGCCAGCATGCCTCTATCACCTCAAGCCCCTTGTTCATAAGTGTTGCAGAGTCTATTGTTATCTTCTTCCCCATGTTCCAGTTGGGATGACTCAGGGCATCTTTTGCGGTGATATCCTTAAGTTCATCCATGCTCCTGTTTATGAAAGGGCCTCCCGAGGCTGTAAGGATTATCCTCCGTACATCTGATCTCTTATGGCCTTCTATGCACTGAAAGACTGCGCTGTGTTCGCTGTCAACAGGGATGATCTTTACACCGTTTCTTTTTGCTTCGCTCATCACGATCTCACCAGCCATCACAAGCGCCTCTTTATTTGCAAGACCGATTGCCTTCCCGGATTTTATGGCTGACAGGGTGGGAATGAGACCAGCAGCGCCTACTATCGCGGATATCACAAAGTCAGAGCTCTCATGAGAGGCAACCTGTTTTATACCCTCGATGCCTGAAAGTATTTCTATTCCGTTTATCCTTTTGCTCAGGGAATCTGCGGTTTCTCTGTCTGCAACCGCTACGATTTCAGGTCTGAAGGTCATGACCTGTTTTTCAAGCAGGTCGATATTCTTTCCAGCAGCAAGCGCAACAACCCTGAAGTCATCTCTGTTACGGGATACCACATCGAGTGTACTTTGACCGATGGAACCCGTAGAACCAAGTATAGCAAGTCTTTTCATGATTTATTAATTATACTAAATACAGCAGGTTTTTATCCCTGTTTTGGTAACGACTATCGAGACAATTTCCGAGGCTGCATACGGACGGGCAAACCGTTTGACGGATCCCTTCATCTTTGAAAACCGCTCTTTATCCGTCAGCAGCGCATCAATCTTATAAGCCAGCGCAGGCAGATTATTGCAGCGTATAGCTACCCCTTCCTCCAGAAAGTGATCGCTGTTACGCTCTTCCTGCCCCGGTATCGGATTAACAATAACAAGTATAAGCCCGCGTGCAAGCGCTTCTGTGCTGGTGAGCCCTCCTGCCTTTCCGACCAACATGTCGGAAGCAGCCATCCATCTGTCCATTTCCCTTGTGAAACCTATCACCTTCATTTTATGCTTTCCACCTTCGAGCTTCTTCAGTTTTCTCTCCAGCACGGCGTTCTTTCCACATATAACAACTATCTGTATGGGATGCTGTACTTCCTGGATAGAACGTATGAGCGATTCAACCGGGCCTACTCCAAATCCTCCTGCAGATACAAGCAATGTTGTTTTGCCGGCATCAAGACCGAGTTGGAGGCGCGCCTCCCGTTTGGGTTTATCTTCTTCGAATTTAGGATCAACAGGTATGCCTGTTACAAAGACCGTTTCAGGAGGGATTCCCAGGGCTGCGAGATAAGCCTTTGTTTCCTCGCATGCAACAAAATACCAGTCCACACCCCGGTAAAGCCACATCGCATGGGCATCGTAATCAGTTATTACAACACCAATTGGTATGTCCATTATTTTTTTCTTTTTCAGATAGACAAGTATCTCGGCAGGCAGGAAATGGGTGCACAGGGCCAGTCCCGGTTTTTCTTTACGAAGAAGCTTGACCAGTGATCCTGTACTGAGCCTGTCAAGCGCAAGCCGCCGTTTCTGGTACTGCCACGGACGGTCAAGTGCATTATAAACCCAGCCAAGGACCTCAGGCCTTTTATTGACAAGTTCCTTGTACAGGTCTGAATATATCCCTCGAAAAATCGGATTTGTATACTTAAGGACTTCTATATGGTCTGCTGAAATATCCCTGTTTTTAAATGCGGCAACAAGCGCATCTGCTGCACTGATATGGCCTGCACCCGATGCAGCAGAAAGTACCATCACAGGACTCGAACCATCATCAGCCTTTTTTCTGCTTAAACTATAACCCATTCTCTTATCCTCACTTTCCCAGGCTTTTTGCATAGTTCCTGATAAATTCCTTGAGTTCACGCCAGATATCGTTAAAGCCGAATGACTGCATCTCGGCCTCTGCTTCTTTTAAAGACCATCCTTCAACCTTCATGCGATAGGCCGCAATGACAATCCCTGTCCGGTCCTGCCCCTGCCTGCAATGGACATATACCGGCTGGTTATCAGTATCCGCCATCATATCGAGTATGTTGTTGACCTTTTTGATATCTACATCCTTTAAAACATTTAAAGGTATCTCAACTGATCTCATTCCTGCCGACACAACCTCTTTCTTTTCAGATTTTGATGTGCGGAGATTGATCACAGTCTTTATGCCCATCTTTTTCAGCGTGGCGTATCCTTCAATTTGCGGCTGCGCGCCGCGATAAATTACCGTTGTTACCCTCCCTACATTGGATAGTCCCGGCAGATTGAAAACCCTTTCGGAAACCTTTGCTCCATCAGGCAATCCAGTGAGAGATTCAGCATTTGATTTTGATAGGGGTACTACACAGAACATAAGCAGAAGAATAAAATTAAAACCGATACGGGTTACGACTCTTTTCAATACTTTAGTTTTATAATAAGTCATTATCCAACCTCCATATTCATTACTGCTCTGTTATATATCAAACAATCTCATCCTCCCGCCTGTACCAAAAGATTTTCTGAATGCCTTATTCATGAACTCTTTTGCAAGTTTTGCGGCCTTTAATGCGCTGTTTCCCCTGGCAAGAAATGCGGTTATTGCGGCCGAGAACATACATCCTGTCCCGTGATATTCACCGCTTATTTTCTTGCCTTTTAGATAGTGGAAATTGCCGTTATAAAAAACATCCACAGTGACCTGCTCGAGGTGCCCGCCTGTTACTATTACATTCTCAGCCCCGTAATCCTTCAAACAGACCGCTGCCCTTTCCATATCAGTTATGTTCTTTATGCGAACGCCGGAAATGAATGATGCCTCATGGATATTCGGGGTTATCACTTTACAGAAAGGGAATATTTTCTTTCTAATTGCAGTTACTGCATTTTTTCCCGCGAGTCTCTTGCCTGATGAGGAGAGTATTACAGGATCAATCACAATATTTCCGAGTGAATATTTTTTTATAATGCCGGCAACTGCTTTAACATTGGATTCAGCATAAAGCATTCCTATTTTTACAGCATCGGGCTTAATATCTGACAAGAGAACCGTGAGTTGTTTTTTTATAAATTCTGCGTCTACAGGCAGGATACTGCTGACCCCTTCCGTGTTCTGGGCTGTCAGAGAAGAAACAACAGAAAGGCCGTACACGCCGAGAGAATGAAAAACCTTCAAATCTGCCTGCAGCCCTGCCCCTCCTGAAGGGTCAAACCCTGCGATAGTAAGAGCTTTTTTCATTAAAGGGATTATATACTGCCAAAATGATATTGGCAAGGGAAGATATCTATATATAAAAACAGTAAACAAGGCGGTTTATAACTTATTTTTAAATCGACTTATATAATTAAGAATTTTTTATTGACAGAACTTACATAAAGTTATAATATTGTCACAGTAAAAAATATCCGGGAATCAGGTTATTTTGCACAATTTGGTTAATGAAAGGAGGTGTTTAATATTATGAAGAAATTTTTAGCAATATTGCTAACCTTAATAATGGGTCTTTCCCTGGCACTGGCAGTTGGATGCGAGCAGAAGAAACCGGCTGAGGCACCAGCTCCAGCACCAGCTGAGACACCAGCTCCGGCACCAGCACCAGCTGAGGCACCAGCTCCGGCTCCGGCACCAGCACCAGCTGGCAAATAATATTTAAAAAGCCATTAATCAGTAAAATTAAAAAGGGCTCGTCAAGAGCCCTTTTTATTGCCTTTAATCGCCCTTCAATACTATTATTAAATTATAAACACATCATCATATCAGAAAATATTCTTATCTATTTTTTTCTTGCCCGTTTAAATATTTATGATATATCCTATTTAATATTAAAACCTTAATCAATGTAAACAAGGAAAACCATATGTCATTAGCAACTTCCTGCAGGAAAGGATTCACCCTTTCAAAAAATATTTTGATTGTAATAATCTCGGTGTCGTTGTCTTTTGTCTTCTCCGCTTCTGCTTATCCATCTGAATTCTTCAAGATAATACAAAGCGGGAAAGCAAAGGAAAACATCATGAAATACGAGGAGAATGCAAGGGCACTTGAGTCAGAGGGGAAACTTAACAAGGCAGCGACAGCATATATTGAGACCTCGATACTCGCAAGGTCCTCCGGCGATTACCAGAAAGGAATACTTTACGGCACAAAGGCCCTTGAATTAGGTGAAAAGACAGATTCTCCGAAAATACAGGCGAGGGCCTCTCTGCATACTGCAAAATCATACATTGCCGTAGGAAATTATGAAAAAGCTGTGTTATTGCTCGAAAAGGCAGAATCTCTTGCAGCGCATCTGGTAGCTGAAGAAGCTTTGCGAATAAATATCTATGTAACTACTATCCGTTTATACAGTAAGGGCATAAATCCTGAAAAGGCACTAAAGATGCAAAAAAGGGCCTTTGAATTTTATGAGAATATAATGTATGTTATTTCACTTCCTTCAAGACAGGGTATAGTGGAACAGCGAAAATTACAGAACAAATTCCATAGACCTGGATTCAAGAGAAATTTTATAGATCTTATGGTTACGCTGGGAGATGCTTATGCAGAACAGGGCGATGATAAATCTGCGCTTGAACTTTACGACAAGGCTTTATTATATGCGAAGGACATAAAATCTCACATATCCAAAGTGCGTGTCAGCCTGGGTGATTTCTATTTTAAAAAAGGCGATTTTCAGAAAGCGCTTGGATATCATAAAAAGGTTTGCTCAGGTTCGGTCATTGCAGATCATCCCAATTCAATTGCTTACGCCTGTTCAAATGCAGCAAGGGATTTTTCAATGCTCGGGAAACGCGAAAAGGCGGTCGAGTATTATAAAATTGCCATAGACACGATAGAAGACCTGCGCTCAATGCTCCAGTCCGCCGAGATGAGAAGTTCTTTTTTCGAGCAGATGACAAAGACTTATGACGGCATGATTTCAACATTGATGGCCATCGGGAAGGCGGAAGAGGCATTCGACTATAGCGAGAGGGCAAAGGCAAGGACTTTTCTTGATATTCTGGGCAGCAAGGTTGACCTCACAAAGGGCTTGGCAACCGCCCTTTCAGAAGAAGAAATGGAACTGAAAAGAAAAATGGCATCTCTTCAACTGAAGCTTGAAGATGAAGACAGTATTGACATAAGCAAAGAACTTGTCGAAATAAAGAAACAGTACGACGAGTTTCTTATAAAACTGAAAAAGGAAAACCTTGAGCACGCTGCACTGATTTCAGTTGAAACGCTTACCCTCAGGGATGTCCAGGCGATGCTCGGGCAGAAAAAGACCCTCCTTGAATTTCATGTATTGGCTGATAAAACGATACTCTGGATCGTTAAAAAAGACAGTATGCGGTCGGTTATTATAGAACATGGAGGAAAGTCTATTGTCAAAGTTATTAAGACCCTCAGAGATGCCATTTCAAATATATCCACTGAAGACAGGGACAGGAAACAATTAAAACTTCTGTATAACGTATTCTTTAAGGATGCAGTGATAGAGAAGGGTGAAGAGCTTGTGATAGTGCCGCACGACATGCTTCACTATCTTCCTTTTCATTCCCTTATCACACCCGAAGACAGGTATCTTATAGAAGACCATGTGATATCCTATCTCTCAAGCGCAAGCCTCATGAAGTTTGTAACTGAAAAGAGAAAAAAAATCACGGAGGATGTCCTTGCCTTCGGCAACCCTGACCTTGAAAATCCCGCCTATAATCTGGAATATGCTGAAAAGGAGGCAGAAGAGATCGCAAAAATATTCCCAAAATCAAAGATACTTCTTAAAAAGGAGGCAACAGAGTCAAAGGCAAAGGATCTGTCAAACAGGTATAAAATACTTCATTTTGCAAGCCATGCCGAATTCAATAAGCAGGTCCCTGAAGATACCTCCCTGAAGCTTGCAAAGGATGCAAAAGAGGACGGGAATTTCTCGGTGGAGGAGATATTCGGATTGAATATAAACGCATCTCTTGTAGTCTTAAGCGCCTGCGAGACCGAGATGGGGAAGATCAGCAGCGGAGACGAGATCATCGGGCTGACGAGGGCGTTCATCTATGCAGGCACTCCGTCCATTATAACAACTCTTTGGAAAGTGGATGACAAGGCAACCTATCTGCTCATGAAAGATTTTTACCGGAATCTGAGGACTATGAGAAAAGCAGATGCCTTAAGGACTGCCCAGCTTAATATGATGAGAGATTACCCGCAAACCTTTTTCTGGGGAGCGTTTGTGCTTACCGGCGATACAGAGTAAAGGAATCATTTAAAAGTCCGGGCTTGATTTACAGTTTGACCTTAAACTCCATTTCCGTCAGTCCGAATAAGAACCTCTCTCTTAAAACTTTTACATTTATTTCATCCCCTTTATTCTTATAAAGAAGGAATATCTTAATGTCATCTACGGTCTCAACATTTGTACCATCGAGCGAAAGGATTATATCCTCCTTATTGAGTCCTGCCTTCTCAGAGATGCTTTCAGGAGAAAAGTCCGTTATCTTTACCTTGCCTTCATCTTCCTTAAGCACAACCATCAGTTTTGGGGACTCCGGAGGTCTGACAGCAGGAGGTAAAAGGACAAAGTCAGCAATATTTTTTTCTATACTGTCGTCATTCAGAACCACCGAATATTCTTTATTGTTAAGCCTGAATGCGCGTTTCGGTATACCTGAGCCAAAGGCCATATGGCCAACACCGGCGACGACCACAACCTGATATCCGGGATTTCTCTGTATAAACTCGTTGAGGTTATGCGCCATTGATTCATCCCATAGCACCTGGGCCTGATAAAAAAAGTCGAAATTCCTATCCTCGGGATTTTTATGCCTTTCAAAATATCCCCTGAGCCTTGTCATGTATTCAGTATCAGACAGGTCCATATCTTCGGGAACCTCCTTAATTTCTTCTTCAGTTAGGGAATGGATACCTTCTTTGGCGACTTTTGATACAATCTCCTTGCGGACATTGAGGGCAATAACAGGTATCCTGTTATCCTTTGCATACAGGAGTATCTCCCTGTAAAGATTGTAATCAAATCCCCAGCGTTTAAAATATTCCGATTTCTTCAGAAACTCCTTCTCGTCAATGAGACCTGAGATATAATCATCAAGCACTTTCTGAAAGGGTTTCTGGAACATCTCCATGCCGATAGCAAGATTTTTATTTTTCCTGTGCAGCGACCTGATAATCTCAAGCTGCACGCGGTGATGTTCGAACTTATCGTGCCCTTCTCCTACATAGATTATTTCTTTGCCGCTCATTTTTTCGATAACACCAGAAATATTAATAATTTTCGGCACCTCAACACCCACTATGTCTTCAACGACCTCTGACCTGATGCCCCTGTCAGTGTTATCGGTCATTTTCAGGGTATTCTTCCCATCCTTGAATGAAATGCGGCTGTATTTGCCGTAATGAGTAACCTTCTGTAAATATCTTGCAATCCCCGGAACAAAAGGGCTGTCGATAATCGCTATTACTCCTTTATTATTGAAAGGGTTCTCTTTTGCAACGAGCTGAAAATCATCCTTCTGCATTTCAACTTTTCCGAAAAGTCTCCTGACCAGCCCGGTTTCTGCGACGGGAATAATAAGCGAGGATGATTTTATGTCTTCATATGTTATTTCTTCCTCTTTCTTGTCAGTAAACTCCTCCTCTTTAAGCACCTCGATCAAAAGCGAATACTCCCCGATCTTCCCCCGCGGTATCACAAATATTTTCTTATCACTGCCGAGAAGCCTTGAGATTACAGGGGGGAACTCCCTGTCTGAAAGTTTCCTGAATAGATCGTAATTCTCATCAATAACCAGTTCCACAGGCGAACCGTCGGTTTCGATCTCGAAGGTTGCAGACTCTCCATCCAGTTCAAAGGTCTTTCTTGTTTCTGCATCTTTGGATCTTAATAACACGGGGATAGGGATTCTGTATTTATTGCTCTTCTGATTTATTTCAAAAGACACTATCGCTTTCGAGCCCCTGAACTTCAGGTTTATATTCTGCACCTCAATCGAAGGAACTCCCTTTTCTTCTACCCATTGCTTAAAAAACCAACTCAGGTCTTTCCCCGAAGCGAATTCGAATGCATCCCTGACTTCGTTCCATGAAGCAGTATTGAATCTATTTTTCTCGATGAGAATCCTTAGCGAATGATAAAAAACCTCTTCACCAATAAGATTTTTCAGCATATGGAATACCATTGCAGACTTTGCATATCCGACCGCGCCTGAAGCCCTGTCGGTCCTGACAGTGAAATCCTTTAACGAAAAATCATTTGTGAGTGTCACATAACTCTGGAATGATATCAATGCCTGTTTCCTGTAATCCCACCCTGCTCCCTTGATTTCTTCGTACTTATGATCAGCAAGGTATGTAGTCAGGCCTTCGGACCAGTTACCGCTTTTATAATCTGTGTAAACAAGATTGCCGAACCATTGGTGAAGTATTTCATGTCCGAGGGAGGTGTCCACAATAAACGGCAGTCTGACAACATCTTTCCCCAAAAGAGTAAATGTAGGCATGGCATAACCGGTCGGCAAAATGTTTTCTACAATCGAAAACCTTTTGAACGGGTAACTTCCGACAAGCTTTTTATATATATCAAGATATTTTTTTGTATATTCGATATAAGTCTTTGCAAGCTCCTTATCCTCGGGCAGGAAGTATGCAAATAAATCTGTTTCATTATGTCTGTCCCGTTCTACGATATATTTACCTGCAATGAAGTTGATATCCCTCAGCGGGTGACTGAAAATAAAAGTAAATTCCCTGCTTATATCGGTTTTTTCCTTTATTATTATCTCTTCTGCCTCTGATATCCCTTCAAATTCATTCGGCAGGATAGCTGTCAGGTTATATACAGAAAGGCCGTCTGTGGAAGGATACCATCCATCTGTGAGTATAATCCCGTCAGCGCTTATGATATTGCCATGCACAACACCGGGAATTTTACCCTTGTCTGTTTCAGGTGTTGTCTTGAATTCAGCTTCATACTCTATCTTAAGTATATCGTTTGGGGTCACGGGACTGAATCTGATTGCATCAATCCCGGGTTCGATTATAAGCGCCCTGTCATTTATTAAAGCAGATATAATCTTGAGACCCGAGATATTTATAGCAGCTGTCTGTCCCGACTGCAGGGATATCTGAGAGTCCCCTCTCAGGGTGTGATTCTCCAGATCAAATCTTACTGTCAGGTTATGTAATGCCAGATTATCCTCAGCAAAAGATATTACAGGCAATAACAGCACCTGGAGAAGCAATAATATTTTTAATAATGAAAACATGCTATGCCTTTCTCCTTAAAAAATATATTTCCCAGGAAGTATTGATATAAATTACCTAAATTTATAAATACTATATTGACTTGCCTTTGTATATGTGATACAAGGTAATCAGAGGGAGGATAATAGAGGCCGAGGCGCCCCGAACAATGGCAGGGAGAGGTTATGAACCCCCTGCTTCCTCCCTGTTTCAATCCTGCAAGCAAAAACTATTCGGTCACTTTCTCAATGCCAGGTGTAGTTTTTTGCTTTTCTTCAGCCGGTGACCCTGATACGACGACCTTCCTGAGAGTACATCCGGATACAAAAACAATTATCAACAGAATAAACATGCATTTTTTCATTAATGTCACCATTTATAATCCAAATGATTTAAAATATAACATATAAAGCATTAATGTGTTAACTTTTAAATAACATAACCTGTATGTCCTTTTTCTTTATAATCTTTTTTGCCCTATACGGCGGGATGCACTTATATGCATTCTTTAAGGTAAGGGCTGCCCTTATTCCTGGAACTGTCTCCAGTATATTTCTTATACTCTTTATGCTGGTTATGACATTTACCCCTTTCATTATCCGCATGTCCGAGAAATTCGGCTTTGAATATTCTGCCCGCATTATGTCTTATATAGGCTACACATGGATGGGTGTTTTATTCCTTTTCACTTCTTCCTCGCTCGCAGTCGACCTTTTTCGTTTGATTATCCATCTACTGGAATCCTCTCTTCATAGAGACTGGCCTTATCTGAAACCCTCCGCTGTTCTCTCATTATTCATCCCGTTTGCATTGTCTGTATCAATCGCAATTTACGGCTATTTCGAAGCAAAAAATATCCGGACCGAACAGATAACAATAAAGACTCACAAGATACCCGAAGAAGTCGGCAGGCTCAGGATAGTGCAGATATCCGACGTCCATATCGGACTTATCATCAGAAAGGAAAGATTAAAAAATATTCTCAGAGAAGTTAAAAAAGCAGACCCTGATATACTGGTCTCAACAGGAGACCTTGTGGACGGACAGATAAACAGCCTAATCGGCCTTTCCGGGATCTTTAATGATATTAATCCGAAATATGGAAAA
>JAKAKQ010000051.1 GCA_021813425.1 Nitrospirota bacterium | reverse complement strand
CTTTCAACCTCTTCCCTGGAAACATTTATGTCATTTATCTTTGTTTCAAGCGCATGGTTCGAACCGGGCAAACCTTTCTTTTCTTTTAATGCAGAAACAATCCCCTCAAGCAACACTGTATCCGTAAAAAGTATTGGATTGAGTTCAACAGGGCTGAAATTCACAAGTCCATTAACATGCCCTATCGAAAGTATGTTCCCGCCCTTCCTGGAACATGCCCTAACCTGGAGCCCGAGTATCGGGTTCACTGTTGTAGGGTCTCCGCCGACAACAAGTATAGAATCCGAGTTTGACAGTCCTGATATTATATTTGCGGTTGCGCCCTGTCCAAAGATATTCTCGATAAAGACCTGGGCGCCTGCATAACCTGTCCTTGCAGCGCTGTCAATATTATTTGTCCCGATAGCAACTCTCATGAATTTCTGCAGCACATAATTGTCTTCATTTGTGCATCTTGGCGAAGCGATGCCTGCTATTGCAGAGCTGCCGTGTTTATCTTTTATCTCTCCAAGTCTTTTCGCCACAAGGCTTATAGCCTCTTCCCATGTTGATTCTTCGAGCACTCCGTTCTTCTTTACAAGAGGTGATGTCAGCCTTTCCCCGCTTCCGACAAATTCATAACCGAATCTTCCCCTTGAACAGAGCATCCCGTTATTGACAACAGAGCCGATCTTAGGGACAACCCTTTTGATGCTGTCATCCCTTACCTGGGCAATGACCGTACATCCGACACCGCAGTATGGACAGACCGTCTCTATATTCTCCTTCACCTGCCATGGCCTGTAGCTATGCCTGTGGAGTCTCGACATGATAGCGCCGACAGGGCATACGGAAACACAGTTGCCGCAGTATTCGCAGTCGTATTTTCCCCCTGAAAAAGGCTCTATATGCGAATGTCCGCCCCTGTTCATAACAGCTATGGCAGAGGCCCCCTGAACCCCTTCGCACATCCTCACACATCTTGTGCAGACAATGCATCTTTCCATATTCCGCACAATAACAGGGTCTTCAAGGCTTTCTGTTACCTTCCTCTTTTTCTCCTTGTACCTTCCCTTTGCAGGACCGTATTTTTCAACAAGGTCCTGGAGTTCGCACTCGCCTGCCTTGTCACAATATGGACAATCAAGAGGGTGATTTATCAAAAGGAATTCGAGTATGCCTCTTCTTATATCTGCGATCGCCCCGGTCTCTGTCCTTACAACCATGCCGTCAGCAACCATCAGGGTGCATGCGGTCTGCAGCCTCGGCATCTTCTCTACCTCGACGAGACACAACCTGCAGCCGCCGTATTTCTCGAGCTGTTCATGATAACAGAGAGTAGGTATCTTTATCCCTGCTGACCTTGCAGCCTCAAGCACAGTGACAGTTTTTTCAAGCTTGATCTCTTTGCCGTTTATGGTAACCGTTATCATTGTTTATCCTGTAATCCTATTGTCATCGCGAGTGAAACGAAGCAATCTCAAACCTTTGGATTGCCACGTCGCTGCGCTCCTCGCAATGACATAAAAATATGCTCTACTTAAATTTGCATTTCCCATTCTTTATATGCTCCTCAAACTCAGGCCTGAAGTGTTTTATAAAATTCTGCACAACAGAGGCAGCCCCGTCTCCAAGCGGACAGAATGTCTTTCCGAGGATATTACCTGTAATCGAAAGCATGAGATCTATATCACCATCTGTCCCTTCACCGTTTTCTATGCGTCCGAGAATGCTCCTCAGCCACCCGGTCCCTTCACGGCATGGTGTACACTTGCCGCATGATTCATGCTCGAAAAATTTCAATGCCCTATAACATACCTTCACAAGGCATACACTTTCGTCCATAACGATAACAGCTCCGGAGCCGAGCATGCTGCCGTGTTTCGGCATATTGACAAAATCCATAGGACAGTCTATCTTGTCCGGAGGAAGAACAGGTGTCGAGATACCGCCGGGTATGACCGCCTTAAGATTCTTTCCACCCCTGATCCCGCCGCAGTGATTATAGATTATATCCCTGAGGGTAGTGCCCATCGGCAATTCATAAACACCGGGTTTTCCCACGTGCCCGCTTACACAGTAAAGCTTGGGGCCGGGACAATCCGGAGTTCCTATCTTTGAATAAGCCTCTCCGCCTATCTCTATGATATAGGGCAGATTGGACAGGGTCTCTACATTGTTAACAACCGTAGGCTTTGAAAATACACCTATGTTAACTGGAAAGGGAGGTTTGATTCTCGGCTGTCCCCTGTCTCCTTCAAGGGATTCTATCAATGCTGTTTCTTCACCGCATATATATGCGCCGGCGCCCTGATGCACTGCAAGATGGAATTTAATCCCCTTCCCTGCAATATTGTCTCCAAGGAGACCATTGTCATAGGCCTGCTTTATGGCCTTGTTAAGGATATGCTTTGCCTCAGGGTATTCTCCTCTTAAATATATATATCCATATTCTGCCTTGAGCGCATGACCTGATATGACCATCCCCTCGATCAGGAGATGGGGATTTTTTTCGAGTATGGGCCTGTCCTTGAAAGTACCGGGCTCACCTTCATCTGCATTGCATAAAAGATACTTAGGGAATTTAGGGTCTCCGGATGCAAACGTCCATTTCATCGCAACCGGGAAACCTGCGCCGCCGCGGCCTCTGAGACCGGCCTTCTTGACCTCTTCTATAACGGCCTTCGGCTCTAATTCAAGCGCCTTTGGAAGA
>JAKAKQ010000344.1 GCA_021813425.1 Nitrospirota bacterium | reverse complement strand
ATTTTTGATGAGGCAATTCGTAGAGGATACAGGATGTCGATAAGGGCTAATATTGTTATAACAACAGTGATGCTTTCATCAACGGTGTTTCTTTTCCTTTCTGTCTACGGATATTCCCAGGTACGGGAAGCCTCCAGCCGTGAGGAGGAAGCAGTAAATAATCTTATGTATTCAATAAATAATAGGTTGAGTGAGTTTGGCAATGAACATAGACTGAAAGAATATATAGAGACCTTGAGATTAAAGGCAGAAATTTTTCTTGTTAATTCTGAAGGCATATACCTTACAGACAAACCCGGGACCATTCCAGACACGTTTAATATTAAACGTCTTCTTATAGAAGAATCCGGTGATACTGCTGTTTCGATCCACGAAGAAACTCAAACGATGCTCAAGCTGATAGGCCTTGAAAAGCCGTTCAAGGGTTTGTATATAGGGGCAACATATGTATGGAGTCCGATCGAACAACAGAAACTCAGAAATATGACGATTTTACTTTTAATTATCGGGAGCTTCTTTCTTGCATTTGCTGCTGTTATAAGTTATTACGTTGCAAGTGATACATCAATGTCAATAAAAGATATAGAAAAAAGAATGAGAAAAATTTCCGAGGAAAAAGAGACCATGTATAAGGGATTTGAGGTGACGTCACTCGATGAGGTCGGTGATTTAACAAGGGGGTTTAATAATCTTCAGGCTGTTATACACACCAAGTATCAGGAGCTCGATGCTGCCAATAAAAAACTGTTTGAGATGGAGCGCAGGCAGGCAAAAAAGGCATTGGAGAAGAGCGAGGAACGCTACCGTCTTCTTGCTGAGAATGTGACAGATGTCATCTGGACCCTGGACATAAAGAGCATGAGATATTCCTATGTCAGCCCCTCTGTTATGCGCCTGCTTGGTTACACTGCCGAGGAGACTATTAATCTGGCGCCGGAACAAATCTTGACTCCTTCCTCTTTCGAGATCGCAACGAAGGCGCTCGAAGAAGAAATGGCAATAGAAAAAATGGAACGTAAAGATATGTCAAGGGCCCGGGCTCTGGAGTTTGAACACATTCATAAGGATGGTTCCACTGTATGGGCTGAAGTCAGGATGACCTTTCTGCGTGACCCGGAAACCAGGCCTGTTGGGATTCTGGGGGTCACACGCGACATTACTGAACGCAAGAAGCTCGAAGACCAGCTTCGCCATTCACAGAAGATGGAGGCAGTCGGGACATTGACCAGGGGCATCGCACATGATTTCAACAATATCCTTACAACGATAATAAACTGCGGGAACATCTTACAGATAAAGATGGATAAAGACGAACCATTAAGAACTCATGTATCTCAAATACTTGCCTCCTCGGAAAGGGCGGCTAACCTTATACAGAGTCTCCTTTCATTCAGCAGGAAATATATAATCAGACTGAAACCGGTAAATCCCAATGAGATTGTTGAGAGGGTGGAGAAACTCCTGTCAAGGATTATAGGAGAAGAAATAGAACTCAGGATAAAGCTCACAGATGAAGATTTATTTGTAATGGCAGATCCCGGGCAGATAGAACAGGTATTAATAAACCTATGCACAAATGCGAAAGATGCCCTGCCCGAAGGAGGGTTGCTAACCATAAGCACAGAACTCGTGGAATTAGACAATGGATTTATAAAGGCCCATGGTTATGGCAAACCCGGACTATACGCACTTATCTCAGCTGCAGATTCAGGGACAGGTATGGATGAGAAAACGCAGGAAAGGATATTCGAGCCGTTTTTTACCACTAAGGAGGTAGGGAAAGGCACAGGGCTTGGACTTTCGATAGTGTATGGGATAGTCAAACAGCATAATGGTTTTGTCACTGTCTATAGCGAACCGGGCAGAGGGACAACATTTAAGATATATCTGCCATTGACTAAATCAAGGGGTGAGGGGACAAAATCCACGACATTTAACGTTCTGATATACGGCTCAGAAACAGTACTGGTAGCAGAGGATGATTCAGAAGTAAGAGAGATTTCAAGAGATATACTTGAAGAATTCGGCTATACGGTGATCGAGGCAGTGGATGGAGAAGATGCGATAGAAAAATTCACTGAAAATAAAGACGGAATTGAGCTTATTCTGCTCGATGTAATAATGCCCAAGAAGAATGGCAAAGATGTTTACGACGAAATAAAAAAAATAAGACCTGGAATTAGGGCCCTTTTTACAAGCGGTTACACTGCAGATATTATCAATAAAAAAGGACTTCTCGAAGAAGGAATAAACTTTATCTCAAAACCAGTTTCACCCACTGAGCTTTTAAAAAAGGTGAGAGAAGTGCTTGACAGATGAACCATATAATAAAGAATTTTTCGAAAAATTTTTGGTTGCTTTTTCTTAAAGTTTCTGATAGTTTAAACCCCTAATCACACTCATAAGGGGGAACAAATGGAAAAGTTTGAATGTCAAAAATGTGGTAAGACGTCATACTCTGCATCTAAAGCAGCATCGGGCATCTGTCCGTATTGTGATATTGAGAAACTATTGATATTCAATCCCAGTGTATTAGCAATGAGTCACGAACTGTCCGATGCAAAGATTATTGTTGACAGAAGGATGTCGCACAGACCGGTAAATGCTGAGAGAAGGGAAAACGAGGAAATGATCCCTGTTGCATTGCTTGTTATCAAACAGAAAGAATTAGCAGGTCGGTAATCTAAAGCCTTATTTCGATATAGGCAT
>JAKAKQ010000137.1 GCA_021813425.1 Nitrospirota bacterium | reverse complement strand
CCGATCTAAACTTACTGATTATCTTACAGGCAATGAAATACCTTTCTCAAACAGGGATAACATAAGACAAAAGATGCTGAAGTTCCTTGTCGAAGAAAAAGACTATCTCAGGTCTGATATTTCCATTGACAGGGAGATTAAATTCGAAATCGACGGGCAACAGGTATTATCTCTTGTTGATATATCTATTGTTTTCCGTAATAAAACATTAATGGTATGGAAATGCTCTTCGGGTTCCCTTGTTTCAAGGGAAAGGCAGATAATCGCATCTGCCAGGCTCCTTGAAGGCTATCTTGTGCCGTTTGCCGTAGTTGCAAACGGAAAAGATCTTGAATTTCTTGATACATCCTCTGAAAAGGTAATTGGCTGCGGATTTCAGTCGATACCATCACGGCAGGAATTGATGGAGATCTCTCAGGGACTGACCTTTAAACCGGTAAACAAAAAAAAGATCATATACGAACAACGGATACTTTACACATATGATGCAATTAGCTGTCCTGTAACCTGCAAAAAATAGATACCCTCAAAAAAATATCCAAAAAATCAGCAGCATTATTGCTATAATAGTTCATTCATGTTACCTGTAGTCATTTCAGACCAATCTTAATGAAAAAAGGACATTATCGATGAATATCAAGGTCAGCGATTTTATTGTAAAGTACCTTGAAAGACTCGGTACGGAATATGTGTTTGGTATCCCGGGCGCACATATCCTTCCAGTCTATGACGCCCTCTACGATACCGGGATCAAGTCTATCCTGACAAAACATGAACAAGGCGCCTCCTTCATGGCAGGCGGCTATGCACAGCAATCGGGAAAGATCGGGGTTTGCATTGCAACAGCAGGACCCGGAGCTACAAATCTCGTGACCGGCCTGGCAAATGCTTATATGGACAGGCTTCCGGTTCTTGCCATCACTGGAGAAACACCAACTTATTCTTTTGGGAAAGGCGCATTACAGGAAAGTTCGGGGCTGGGCCACAGCATTAACCAGAATTACATTTTCAGGGGAATTACTAAATATCATACGATTGTCCAGCGGACAGACTATATCCTCAAGATATTCAGGGACATAACGGGTATCCTGTTATCAAGAAATCCCGGACCTGTGCTGTTGAGCTTTCCATATAATGTATTGAAAGAGACGATAGATGACAGCATTATAGATAACTTACGCCTGTCAGGCGCTTCCTCTCAGGAAGGAGAGGACACGCTGCCATCACAGGAGATTTTGTCGATGATAAACATGTCGCGTTATCCTGTGATTATCGCGGGCTACGGCAGCGTTCTGTCTAAGGCGGAAGATCTGATGTCAGGCTTCTGCACAAAGGCAAGGATACCGATAGCTACAACTCTTAAGGCAAGGGGAATACTGCCGGAAACATCTGAGTTGTCTCTTGGAGTTCTTGGTATAACGTCAAATGAGCTCGCTTACAGATATATCTCTGAAAAGGCTGACCTGATTATATTTGCTGGAGCAAGTTTTGGCGAAAGGACAAGTTACAACTGGGACCAGAATTTATTAAACGGAAAAAAAATAATACAGATAGACAATAACGAAAAACAGCTTAACAAGGTCTTTCATGCCGATATCGCACTTAAATGTGATATAAGGGTATTTTTTGAAAACATTACCAGGATGCTTGCAGAAAACATAAGCCCGAAAGACTCGAAGGATGTCATAGCTTACAAGTCCAGATATGCCAATCATGATGTCAAGGACAATCATTTTCTCCTTATAAGTTATTTTTTAAATAAGCTTAACGACCACTTTAACAGCGAGGCATCTGTTTTTGATGATAACATTATATATATGCAGCGTTTCTGCAATATATCTAAAAGCAGGGGCTATTTCCCGAATTCAGGGATCTCATCTCTGGGGCATGCCATACCGGCAGCTATAGGGGCAAAGCTTTCAACAGAAAAGCCTGTTATTGCGATACTGGGTGACGGCGGATTCCAGATGTGCTGTATGGAGATAATGACAGCTGTAAACTACAATATCCCGATTTCTATAGTTCTTTTGAACAACTCTTCTCTCGGACTTGTCAGAAAAAACCAGTTTTACAACTACAATGCCAGGTTTATTGCAAGCGAGTTTACAAACCCTGATTATAAAAAACTCTCGGATTCCTTCAATATCGATTATTTCAGGGTCGCTTCCACATCAGACGCAGACAGTGCATTTAAAACCATTGATTTCAGGAATAAGATAACCCTTATCGACTTGATCCTGGATAAAGATGAATTCCCAAAATATTCTTCAGGGAGATGAAGGCTTCTTCAGGAGAAGATAAGCTTTTTAGTAATCTGAATCATCTATTCAGTCTTTTCAAAAACAACCCTTCAGTCCTTCAATTAAACAAAAAGTTTCTTTCAACAATAGGCAGCTCTGACATTCGTGAAAAAATGCCTGGTGCAAGCAATAGTTTAAAAGCTGCTTATGAAGAGGCTGTCAAATTTGTGGAAGAAGAGGTTGTGAAATCAGGTTTTAAAGAAGATCTCCTGATGCTCCAGCGCAATCTTTACACTGAGTTAGAACATATCCTCTCCCTTATAGGGCATGATCCAAGACACCATTTTATGTTAGTTATACCTGTAGCTGACAGGCCTCTTATGCTAAGCACCTGCCTTGATAGTATTACCGAACAATGTCGCACGTTTCAGTACGGCGGGTCAAAAGCAAATGCAGATGGTATCCCCGTTTTTCA
>JAKAKQ010000094.1 GCA_021813425.1 Nitrospirota bacterium | reverse complement strand
ATTATGCCAGGAAGAGAGAGCTTGAGGGAGATCATAAGGCTGCAAAAAAGATCTGGGAGAGGGCTGAATACAGCGCATTAGAAAACCCGGAGCTTTTAAATTATGTCCGGGCCCAACGATATGGAAAATAAAAAACCGCCGTTATTTGCAGTCATTTCTATTGCCGTGCTATTTATGGTCATCCTTGCCTACAGCAGGACATTCAAAGGAGAATTTCAGTTTGACGATATCACTTCGGTAATTGAAAATCCATATGTAAATAATATGTCGAAATACTTGGAACGTGACCCTTTAAGCTTCATAACCGGCCGTGACCGTCCTGTCGCCACTTTTACGTTTGCCCTGAATTACCGATTTGGAGGACTGGATGTAACGTGGTACCACGTAACGAATTTCATAATCCACATCCTTAACGGCCTCCTGATATTTTACCTTGTTCTGCTTACGATGCAATCGCATAAACTGACGACTGCTTACCGGGAAAGAGGATTATCCGTTGCCTTGATTTCAGCAGCGATATTCCTTCTTCACCCGATACAGACAGAGTCGGTCAGTTATATCTCCCAGAGATATGAATCTTTGGCATCACTCTTTTATCTCTGTTCACTTATCGCATACATAAAGGCAAGACTTATAAGGCAGGGGTCAGAGGTCAGGGGTCAGGGGTGTGTGACAGAGATGAAGAACTACAGGCTGCAAGCCGTACGCTACACACTATACGCTATTTCTGTCATCTCAGGTATTCTCGCCCTTGGAAGCAAGGAGACAGCTATAACACTGCCACTGGTTTTATTTTTATATGATTTTTATTTTATCTTCGAAAAGAATGACATAAAAAGAATAATATGGCCTGTGATATTTATTGCCTTGTCTGTTATAGCGGGTATTTTTATTGTTTTAGAACTCAATGAAGGGATACATGCGGGATTTTTATTGAAAGAATTCACGTCATCCGAATACCTTCTTACTCAGTTCAGAGTAATTACTACGTATATAAGATTATTATTTCTGCCTGTAAATCAGAATCTCGATTATGACTTCAGTATAAGCAGAAGTCTTTTTAATCCCGCTACGTTCATGTCTTTCCTTTTTATTATTTCGTTGTTAACGGCAGCTGTTTTGGTTTTCAAAAGATGGAGGCTCGCCTCATTTTTCATATTGTGGTTTTTCATGATACTTGCGCCTACCTCAAGTATAGTGCCTGTGGTTGATGTAATATTCGAACACAGGGTCTATCTTGCATCTGCCGGCTTTTTTATAATTTGCGCGGATGTCTTAGCGTGGTGGATTATAAAGCAAAAAGGAATGACCCTGTACCAAGGAGCAGTTGTTTGTGTCGTCGCTGCGTTAATGGTTATGCTAGCAGTGATGACATTTCAACGGAACAGTGTATGGGAAACAAAACTTTCAATGTGGAAAGACGTTGTAAAAAAGTCTCCGGGGAAGGCGAGGGTCCATAATAACCTCGGTTTTGTCTATAATGAACTCGGCCTGGTAAATGAGGCAATAAAGGAATACAGGACTGCTTTAATGCTGGATCGTGATTATGCGATAGGACATAATAACCTCGGCAGCATTTACTATTCTCAGGGGCTGTTGGAGGAGGCTGCGCAGGAATTTATCTCTGCAATCAGACTTAAGCCTTACTACGCAGAGGCATATAACAATCTCGGCAACATCTATTATTCCCGGGGACTGATAAAAGAGGCCGTGCGGGAATACGGGACTGCAATCAGACTTAAGCCTTACTACGCAGAGGCATATAACAATCTCGGGAGCTCATATATGATGCTTGGAGAAACAGATAAAGGGATTGAGCATTATCGGGCCGCTTTGCGTTTGAGGCCTGACCTTCCATATACTCACTACTCTCTTGCGCTTGCATATAAACAGAAAGGGCTCTTGAATGAAGCTGTCAAAGAATTTCAGGCTGCCTTAGCCTTAAAGCCTGATTTCGCAGATGCGCAAAATAACCTTTCTATTATGCATTCTATTAAGGAAGATTTAAAAAAAGATAAAAAAGCTGAATAATATTATAAGTTGTCAAAGATATTAAAAAACATTTAAGATGTTTTGTATGTCATTCTGGCTTGTCCATCCCGAAAGCTTTCGGGATTTGCTTTCTGAAGGATTCCCGACAAGCGGGAATGACAACCATTGGAATAGAATTCGCTATGAATGTTGATTCGTCAGTTGAAAAAAACAGGCCGAAACAATGAAAAATCATTGCAATGACAACAAAAAGCGATAAAATACAATCTCAAAAAAATACTTTGGTTTTGCTGTGCTTGGTTGCCGTTGCGGTAATACTTTGTTACAGCAATTCTTTGCAGGGAGACTTCCAGTTTGATGATGATTTGACCATAACTGAAAATGAGCGCATTAAGGATCTTAATAATTATCTAAAAATGGACTGGGTCAGCGCCGGTCTTGATGGAAGCAGGCCTGTAACAGAATTTACGTTTGCATTGAATTATGCCGTCGGAGGGCTTAATCCGACCGGATATCACTTCCTTAATCTTCTGATACATTTAGCCGTTGTTTCCCTGGTTTATGTATTTACGAGGGACATGATTTTTCTCTCAGGTCATGAGAAACCTGAGATTCCGGCAATTATAGTCGCCGGCATTTTCGGCCTCCATCCGGTGCAGAGCGAGTCTGTAAGTTACATATCACAAAGGTCAGAGGCCCTGGCCTCGCTGTTTTACCTCATGTCCCTGCTTTTATTTATTAAAGCGGGCCGTAAGGGGACGGCCGTACACGGCCTGTTTTTATATGTTGCAGGATTATTTGCGTTTTTCTTAGGCTTGGGTTCAAAAGAGATTATAGTAACACTACCCTTAGTATATCTTCTTTACGATTTTTATTTTCTTGAGAAAAAATCCCTTTTAAAAAGGTTGATTATACCTGCTCCTTTTATTATTGCAGTACTTATATATATTATAAAAAGATTGTTGATCCTCAAGGATAATACTATGATGGGTTTTGGCGTGAGGGAAACAACAATCTGGGAATATCTCATGACTCAGTTCAGGGTCATTGTCACATACCTGAGGCTTATCGTATTTCCGGTGAACCAGAACCTTGATTATGATTATCCTGTAAGCAGGCATTTTTTTGAACCGGGCGTTGTTTTATCGTTCGTTTTCTTGTTTTTAATTGTCGCCTTTGCAATTATTTTCAGGCATAAATTCAAGGCGGCTTCATTCGGGGCGCTGTGGTTTTTTATCGTTGTTTCCCCTACCTCCAGTTTTGTGCCCATAATCGATGTCATATTTGAACACCGGATATACCTTGCGATGTGGGGGATAGTGATGGCAACGGTTATGCTGTCTTATAACGTATATGAAAAACTGTCGTTTAAATTTCCCGATAATTTTAAAAAAATAAAGAGGATATCGATGATGATCATTGTTTTATTATTAATGATATTAGGGATTTCTCTCCATGAAAGGAACAGGGTATGGCAGAGCAAGCTCAGCCTCTGGACGGATGTCGCCTCCAAATCTCCAAACAAGGCCAGGGCGCACAACAATCTCGGGAACTGTTACTTTATTCGAAATGATTTTGTGTCGGCGATACCCGAATATCGAAGGGCAATCCTTATCGACAGAAAGTGGCACGAGTCCTATTATAACCTTGCAGTCAGCCTCGAAAAAACTGGAAAGGCCTCGGAGGCCGTTTATTACTATATGGTTTTCGTAAATGAAGCGCCCGATTCATACAACGAAATTAAAAAACAGATACTCAGGAAATATAATATTCCCGGATAGAATTGCTGAGGTCATACCGATAGGTGCGAAGCTGAAAATAAAAGAAAGCATATCTTTAATTCTGCCTGCCTATAACGAAGAGGCTGCCATTGAGGAAACAGTAAAGGTTTCATTGGAAAAATTGTCAGGGTTTACCGATGATTATGAAATCCTGATTATTGATGATGCTGGCAAAGACAGGACCGGAGAGATCGCAATTAAGCTGAGCAGGGAATTCATTAGGGTAAAGGTTTTGCATAACCGTTCTAACTTAGGGATCGGACTGAGCGTTCTTAGAGGACTGAAAGCAGCGGAAGGGGATATTATACTTTACAACGGGATGGATATGCCTTTTGATCTTGATGACCTAAAAAAGGCTTTGCCCCTTTTAAAAGAAAATGACATAGTTGTGGCTGCCAGGTCCGATCGTTCGGTGTATTCGTTGTGGCGTAAGATTACATCAATAGGCAATATATTCCTTCTCAGACTGCTTTTTAAAACAGGGCTTTCGGATATGAGCTTTATACAGGTATTTAAAAGGCATGTGTTGCAGGATTCTCATATAACGGGCATTATTTCAAAGAGTCCGCCATTCGTTATACCGGAAATGCTTATAAGGGCCAGGATTAGAGGCTATAAAATCACACAGATAAAGGTCAATTACTACAGGCGAAGGTCCGGGAAATCAAGTTACGGCAAGCCCCGGGATATAATATGGACATTATATGAAATGTTCAGGTTTAGATATAAATTGAGTAAATTAACCCTGAAAGAGTAATTTTGTTAAAGTAATTTAGTCATTAAGTAGTCTCTCGGTATTTCGTGCTTTCTTATTACATCCTTATTTTCCTGTGAGATTTTTACGAAGATCATGGAATTTGATTGGGAAAAGACAGGAGCCCAGTCTTTGTCATTGATTAAGGCATTTATAAGTGTAAGAACTTCACCTCCGGGTTCGCGCACAGGAACAATTATAAATTTTATACCGTAAATGTCGAGGTTGAATTTCCAGTAGGGCATCCCTGATATTTCTTTTTCAAGTGCGTTATTGATAATCATTGACTGCACAAAAATATGCTCATACATATTTCTGCCGTCAATAAAAACCTTCCTTTCAGGGGCAAGCCGCCAAATCAGATAGCCCCCATAGTTGTAGTGGTTGTACATATTCCCTTTCAGATTATTATCAAGTATAAAATCTACTGCCGTTTCAGGAGTAATATCATGGTTGTTGAACCAGTTGCCGGATGAAAGATTAAAAACGTTAAACCTCTCATCCCATGTAAAGAACAGAGAAACAAAAATTGCCATACAGCAGATGAATGCCCTGCTCCATCCGAGCAGATTTTCTTTTAAAAGTGAAAATGATCTTCCGATAAGAGGGACGGCGGTCATCATGAAAAAAGGTATGTATCGCATCGTGGTAAAAGAGAAATATCCTGTTCCTGCAAGGATTGCGAATTGGGTTATATCAGTCTTTTTAGGATTAATGAGTATCGAGATAACAGTTAAAGATAGAATAAACCAGTATAGGAAAATGCTGTAATCATGAAAAATCCTGAAAGTCTCCGGTATGGAAAGATATTCCCTATTACTGGACATCATAAATGCAGACAGGGAAAAGTTTTCAGGCATGGCGTGGTATGTGTTCGGGTTTATAAGCGAAGCAAGCAAACCGGCTGTGCCGGCAATCAACAACCTTCGATATGCCTCTCTTTTAATAGGCGCCAAGGCCGGATGCATGAACTTGACGCCCTCCATCAAAATGTATAGAACTATAATCACCCTGCCCAAAACATGACCTCCGTGCATATTGGCCCAGAAAAGCATTAATATAGAGATTGAGAAGTAGGCTGTCTTTTCCCGGCTGCTCCCGTCATCCTTGATTTTTTCTAGGAAATACAGAAGCGCTGCAAAAAACAGAAAAGAAAAGGTCTGCGGCCTGTCGAGAGTGTTATACGCCTCAAGTAATTGCGTTAGAAAGATTATGAAAAGGCCAAGATATAAAAGGCCGTCTCCGTGTTTTCGTTTTATCATGATATACGCAAGAAGCCCGATAATAATAAATCGTAAAACTATAATCCCGGGTATTTTGCTCACATAATAAAAAAAAAATAATGTAATCTGGCTCAGCCAGCCTGATGTCAGTATAAAGTGTTTTCTGCTGTCATATGTCTGTGGGGTAGTAAAGGCAAATGGGTCATTCGTTTGCAATGCTTTATTCTGACAGATCCATTCTCCGGTCTTTAGGTGCCAGAAGAAATCAGGGTCATTGAAGCCTCTCGTAAGATGAAGAAAAGAAACCAGAAATATCGCGATGATAAGTATTGTTTTTGTAAATTGATGCAGTCTGTTATAAGGCATGTTTCAGTTAATATAACATAACATGTCTGTCAAAAATAAAAACACAGGGAAGGCGGCCTGTCTCAATCCAATTTTACCTTGTTTCAGGCAATAATAATAACGAAATAAACGCGATTGACATTATTAACGGCCTGAAGAAATAATATACTATTAATTTTTATGATGTTTGGGATTGCTCGTACAAAGTAACAGGATAAATTGATGAAGGAGATTAAAGTCGGCGTAATCGGTTGTGGTTATTGGGGACCAAACCTTATCAGAAATTTTAATGAAAATTATGATACGGAAGTCTTAGCTGCCTGCGATACAATAAAAAAGCGCGTAAATGATGTTAAATTAAAATACCCTCATATAAGAATTACATCCGATTACAGGGAACTGTTAAAAAACAGCAAAATCCATGCTATCGCAATTGCTACGCCTGTCTTTACGCATTACAAACTTGTTAAAGAAGCCCTTGAGGCAGGAAAACATGTTCTTGTCGAGAAACCCCTTTCGGTTAACAGCAAAGATGCAGAGAAGCTTATAAATATTTCAAATAAAAAAAGTTTGGTTTTAATGGTCGACCATACTTTTATATATACGACTGCAGTACAAAAGATTAAGGAATTAATATCTTCAAACGAACTCGGCAAAATATATTATTTCGATTCTGTAAGGGTAAATTTAGGATTGTTCCAGCAAGATATCAATGTAATATGGGACCTTGCTCCTCATGATATTTCAATAATGGATTTTATAATTAAAGAGAAACCTTTTAGCGTAGTTGCGACAGTCTCAAGCCATACTGAAAATAAATTAGAGAATATGGCATATGTTGCAATTAAGTTCAGCAATGATATGCTTGCCCACTTTCATGTTAATTGGCTTTCACCGGTTAAGATAAGGAGAATAATTATCGGTGGCAGCAAAAAAATGCTGGTGTATAATGATCTTGACTCGGTTGAAAAGTTAAAAATATTTGATAAAGGCGTTACTATTAATAAATCTGATAAGAAATCCGTCTATCATAATTTGGTCCAATACAGGATCGGCGATGTTTTTGCTCCAAGAATTGACAATATAGAGGCATTGAAAGTTGAAGTAGAGCATTTTGCCGATTGCATAAAAAATAGAAAAAGGCCCATTACTGATGGTGAAGCAGGATTAAGAGTGGTAAAAATATTAGAGGCGATTGATAAGTCTGTAAAAAAAGGCGGAGTTAAAATAAAAATATGAATAATCTTATTTATCCCAATGTGTTCATAGGCGCAAAAACAATAATTGATCCCCCGTCCATTATCGGCAAACCGCCTCGTGGAAGCGACAGCGGAGAACTGCGTTTAAGTATCGGCATCAACGGACATATCAGACCGTTTAGTACAATTTATGCCGGAAGCGAAATAGGAGATAATTTTCAAACTGGGCAGGGTATTTCTTTAAGAGAAGATAATCATATCGGAAATTATGTAAGCATAGGCACTAATACAGTGCTTGAATTCGGAAATAGAATAGGAGATTACAGCAGAATTCACAGCAACTGTTTTTTAGAAATGGTAAGAGTTGGCAGGAACGTTTTTATAGGTCCGAATGTTGTCTTCTGCGATGATCCACATCCCCCCTGCCCTCGATATAAAGAGTGTAAAGGCGGGGCGATCGTTGAAGATAATGTCAGAATCGGGGCGAATACAACAGTGCTGCCTGGAGTTAGAATAGGCGAAAACAGCTTAATCGGTGCAGGCTCTGTTCTAACAAAAGATGTTCCGGAAAATAGTGTGGTTGCCGGTAATCCTGCAAGGGTTATCAAAACTGTCGGCCAGCTAACGTGTTTAAAGGGTTTTTTTGAAATGCCGTATAAATGGCTTTCTGATAAATAGAACAACAAATGACGGTTCCAGTTTTAAATCAGCAATGTTAAACGGAACCGGATCTTTGATATACAAAGATATACAAATAATCATATGATAAAATTAATTTTTTTCTAAGACAGAGGAATTCTTGGAAAAAAGATTTATATCACACCTTATTATATCTTTTGCTTTGATTAATCAAGCTTCGACATTACTCAGTCGATATTACTCTCCCTTCAAAAAGTTCTTTTCCACAAATCACATATTATTCAAGGAGAGCTTATCTTAAGCCCTTGTAATAAAGACCCGTGTATTTTTTCGGGAGTACCGCCTTGAGGTTTCATAATACTTGAAGCGTCAGTTTTAAACAGAGTAAAACACATCCAAGACAAAAAGGAGAGAATGCGATGAAAAGGTTAAGTTTAATTTTAATTCTGTTATCTATATTAATAACATCAACGGTTTATGCTTTGCCGGTGACAAGGCAGATTCTATACGAAGGCACAGCAATAGTAAGAAATGGCACATACAGCATGACGTTCAGTATATATGACGCTGAGACAGGAGGCAATCTGCTTTTTGAGGAAACTGAATCAATAACAATAGGATTTACAAGATACACGCACATACTTGGCAGTATAAATCCATTGACAATATCATTTGACCAGCAGTATTGGTTGGAGGTAAGAAACAATACAACAGGACAGACATATGCGAGGGATATGTTTTTACCAGATGCCTATTCGCTCTGGTCAGAGAAGACTGATTTTGCAAAGGATGCTGATACAGTTGATGGGCAGCATGCATCTGACTTTGCCTTATCTAATCATAACCACAACGGGACATATGTGGTAAGGAATGAAATAAATTCTATTTCAGGGCAGATGATTATGCTGGATTCGATTTTAAATAGTCATATTGTTGATGGTGCAGTAACGGATGCGAAGATAACAGGTCCTATATCTGGGGCAAAACTTGGGGGTCATACTCATGATGGTGCAGATATAGCGACAGGCACCATCAGCACTTCAAGACTTAATGTCGGCACAACTGCAGGAACAGTTGCAGCAGGAGAGCATAATCATGATACTGTTTACCAGACAAAATATGCCAAAGTAGCAGTAGTAGCCCAAAGTGGGGGCGACTATACAAACCCTTTAACTGCTATGAATAACCTTACAACATGGTGTGGTACGCCATCGGCAACAAATCCATGTCTGCTAAAGATTATGCCAGGTATATATAATATCGGCACAAATAGTCTTCAGATGCAGAGCTATGTTGATATAGAGGGATCTGGTGAGAATGTGACAAAAATAAAAGGGAATATTAATAGTGGTTTGTACGGTGTAGTAAATGGGGCTTCTAATGCAGAGATAAGATTTCTTACAGTCGAAAACACTGGCAGTAATAATAGTATTGGTTTTTCAAATTATTACAATTTTAATAACTTGAATACAAAAATGACAAACATAACAATTAATTCTACAGGTTCTTCATATTCTTATGGAATTAACAATGTCAGCTCTTCACCTTTGATGACGAATGTAAGTGTGAATGTTTCTGGAAATTGGTACATATATGGTATTTATAGCTCTTATAATTCATCACCTGTAATGACAAATATAACAGTAAATAGTACTAATGTCGCTAATGGCAGTTTAAAGACCGGGATTCTTAATCAAAACTCCTCGCCTGTAATGATAAATGTAACAGTTAATATAGCAGGTGGTAGAGAAAATAGAGGCATATCAAATTCAGGTGGCTCACCGATTATGATGAATGTACAAATCAATGCAAGCAGTGATTATTATGGCCAAGGCGGTCGTTTAAGTATTGGAGTTACTAACAATAACTCTAATCCTAATATGACAAATGTAAAAGCTGCTGCTTCAGGAGGAACTGAGGCTTACGGAGTTTATAACGACAATTTGTCCTTACCCGCAATGATAAGTGTGAATGCATCTGCTTCAAATGCTATTAATTCAAGTTATGCAATTTACAATTTCAACTCTTCACCTGTGATTAAGGATGGGATAGCTACTGCATCAGGGTCAAATACAAGTATAGGTGTTTACGCAACAGGGTACTCTTCACCTGTAATAACAAATTTAAAAACCACGGCATCAGGTGAAACCTATCTTGATCTTATTGGTCTTAAAACAGGAATTAACAGCATAGTAAAAGTAGATCACTCTGAAATTACTGCATCAAAATACTCAATAATTAACGAAGGAACAACCTTTATAGCTAATACAAAACTTGACGGAGGACCGATATCTGGTGCAGTGAAATGTATAGGTGTTTATAATGGAAACTACGATCCAGTGACCTGCCCATAATTGTTAGTTATTGTCGACAAGCGCTAATAAATCAGAGGGGGCAAAGCCCCCTCTCGATATGCTATTGAAATTATATCTAATAAAATTTAAATTTTATGATCAAATTACATTAAAGTTTAATCCTGATTTTCGTGAAGTGTATAATAATCTTGAAAGTATTCGCTAAACATATAAATCTTTAGACCTATAATAGATTGACAATAATAAAATAGTTCTGTTAATTTAACTAAATGCGGAATAACATGGAGTATATATTGAAAAAGATTCTTATAGTAAAAATCATCTTCATAAGTTCCCTGTTCTTAATCTTTTTTAATAGTAACGGTTATTCTCAGCAGAAGAATGCCCCTGAATGTTCCAATTGCCACAAGATCCCTTTAACAGGCAAGGTTGTACATCCCATCATAAAAACAGGCGGGTGCGTTGCATGTCATACAAGGCCTCATGAAAAAGAGGCAAAGGCCCAGAAGTTCCTTTTTGCTAAAGGGGTTGACCTCTGCTGGGGATGTCATGACAAGACAAAATTCACAAACAAGATAAAACACCCACCTGTTGCTGAAGGGCAATGCCTTTCCTGTCACGATGTCCATATATCTGACAATCCAAAGCTTCTTATTTCACCAATGCCTGACCTCTGTTTCAACTGTCATGACAGGAAAAAGTTCGAAAATAAGGTGAACCATCCTCCGGTTATCGGCGGCATGTGCGCCTCATGTCATGACCCTCACAGCAGCAAGACAGGGAAACTGCTTGTTTCTGATATGCCGGGGCTTTGCTTTAACTGTCATGACAAGAATAAATTTTCAGGAAAAAAGTTTAAACACAGTCCTGTCTCAAACGGCCTGTGCGCTTCCTGTCATGCGCCCCATGCGTCTGCCGGGCAGAAGCTTCTGCTCTCAGACCCCCCTGATCTATGCTTCAACTGCCATAACAAGGATAAATTCATAGGTGAGGTTACTCATCCACCGGTTGCCTCAGGTATGTGCACAAGTTGTCATCATGCGCATCAGGGAGATGCTGAAAACCTTCTGACAGCCCAGATCCCGGATCTCTGCTATCAGTGTCATGAGAAAAAAGATACGAAAAAGATTGTCCATCCGCCGGTTCTTGGAGGCATGTGTTCCTCTTGTCACACACCTCACAGTTCAAAAAATGCCGGGCTTTTGCTCAAACCATCAAACGGCGTCTGTATATCGTGTCATGCGAATAAAAAAGACGGTTCTCACATAATAAGGGGCTTCAGGTCGGCCTTTCACCCGGTTGAAGGCAAGACTTATATGTTAAAAGATAAAAAGAAAAGAAAACTGACATGTTATGGCTGTCATGAACCGCATCAATCAGATTCGGGCAGACTCTTTAAATTCAACAGTACCGGTATGGGTTTATGCCTGAACTGCCATGAAATGTGATCTGAAAAGAATTATGTATTAAGGGAGGAAATCCAACCATGGAAAATATCATGTATTTTATAAAAAAACTGAACTTTATACACAGTACCCTCCTTGTTTTGCTGCTCTTTGCAGCATGCGCTCCTGCGACTGTAAAGGAACAGGTTGAGCTATACTGGCCCCCTGCGCCGGAGCAGCCGAGGGTAAAATATCTCGAATCCTGGCAGAGCGAGGATGATTTCGGAAAAGGTTCCTTTATTTCTATACTTGAAGATCTTGCAGGAGGTGAGTCTAAAATAGGTTTTGTCAAGCCTCAGGACGTCGGCTCAGACTCTATGGGCAGCAGGTTTTATGTCACTGATACGGCCCAGGGCTCTGTTGTAGTCGTTGACAAAAATTCAAACAGTTTCTGGTTGATCGGGGCAAGGGGAGCAGTTGAGCAAGGCAAACTGAAAGTCCCTGTGGGTATCTCCATATATGAGGAAGGCGATACCATTTACGTATCCGACAGTTCACTGGATGCTGTAAATATATACAGCCTTAGAGGGGGGCTTAAAAAGGTTATCGGAGGGGGGCAGTTCGAATCCCCTGCGGGTTTGGCCATAAATAAAATTTCAAAGACATTATATGTCGTAGATTCCAGAAAACACAATGTCCATGTATATTCTCATGACGGCAAATATCTTTCTTCTTTCGGTGACAGGGGCGCAGGGGACGGTCTTTTAAATTTCCCTTCCTATATTGCCGTCGATTCAAAGGGGGAGATATATGTTGTTGACGCAGGTAATTTCCGCATTCAGGTTTTCAGCCCGGAAGGAAAATATTTAAGGCAGTTCGGCGGAATCGGAGATACGCCAGGACATTTTGCAAGGCCGAAAGGAATAGCTATCGATTCGGAAGATCATGTATATGTTGTAGACGCCGCGTATCAGAATATCCAGATATTTGACAGAGAAGGAAAACTCCTTTTGTTTTTCGGCGGAGGGGGGGCGATGCCCGGGCAGTTTAGCGTCCCTGCCGGCATAGCGATCGACAGAGAGGACAGGATTTATGTGGTTGATCAGATCAACAAAAGGGTCCAGGTCTTTCAGTACTTAGGCGAAAAATGGAAGCAAAGACAGGCAGCGCAACCGGCTAAATAGCTTAAGGCTTATGGCTCATAGAAATTACGGACTATGGGCTTTTTACCACTAAATATGAGAAATAGAGACCTCCTTATAATTTTTCTTTTCTCTGTTTTTCTCCTCGCCGTCATAAAGATAGAAAACTCGGATGTATGGACACATCTGAGCGTCGGCAGAGAGATTTTTCATCTGAAGGGCTTGCCTGAGACAGAGCCTTTCACATATCCAATGTTTGGAACCCCCTTTATATCTCATTCGTGGCTCTTTGCCGTTATCGTTTATATTTCATACTATGCATTTAATGTTTATGGAGTGATACTATTAAAAGCAGTCGTAATTACACTTGCATTCTATATCCTCGCTAAAGACTCTCTACAGCCGTATAAAAACTATGGTGTCTCTCTGATCGTTATGCTTGTGATCGTTGTCATGACGCGGCCAAGGTTTGTAGAGCGGCCGGATATTTTTCTTATGGTCTTTTTGCCTTATAGTATCTATGCCCTGAATTCATTTTTAATGGAAAATAAAAAATATATTTACTCACTTCCGTTTGTCCATGTGGTGTGGGCAAATATGCATGTGAGCATAAATCTTATGTTTATCCCTTTCCTTTCTTTTATTGCCGGCGGGCTCATGCAGTCCTTTGAGGGTAAAAAGGGGGCGATGTTCCAAAACACCCCTTCAAGGGCACAGATAAAGACCGTAGTCCTTGTATTTTCAGCGTCTTTTGCTCTCTCCATGATAAATCCGAATTTTATAAGCCAATATGCCTTTGGTTTTGATATTATCAGAACAATTGCAGGTACACAGACAGATGCCGTACACGGTATCATAACGCAGAATGAAGGTTCGGGGATTATGCCTGTGATCGGGGGGGGACGGTGGAGAGAAATTGTGGAACTACAGAGGCCTTCATGGCAGATTAATAAATGGCCTTATCTAATCTCTCCGGCAGTTTTCGCGATGTTTATACTGAATTGGTTTGCGGTTTATCGGGCACGGTCAAAGGGAATAGACAAAAGATATCCGTCCCTCATACATCTCCTTCTTGTGATGCCTTTTATTGTTCTTTCGTTTGCGGCAATGAGGTTCGTGCCCCTTCTTGGCCTGGCGGCGGGTCCTGTGATTGCAAGAAATTTATCCGGTTTGCTTGACGCGCTGAGAACCGGGGCGCAGGATGCAAAGGGTTTTTGGGGCGGGAAAATTTTTCCGTTTGCAGTTGCGATCCTGCTTCTTTCCTGTACTGCGCTTTCTA
>JAKAKQ010000302.1 GCA_021813425.1 Nitrospirota bacterium | reverse complement strand
TTAGGAATTATTTTTACTCCTTTTAACGATATCTGTAAAAATATAATAATTACCGAAATATTTCAACTGAATCGGGTCTTAATATCCCGATATTGCATTTTGAGCAATAAGAGAAAAAAGAAAGAATAAATGCTATAATTTTGGAAAGCGTGTTTTTATAAGAAAAACAGTCGGAACGGCACGTTTATTGCTTATTAATATAATATGAAGAAGATATTCTTTTTGTTTTTTATAACATTTTTCGCAAATATTGCATTTGCAGCAGTTCCACCTGTCTCTACTCCTGTGGATAATTACGCAATCCTTGAAGGAAGCCCTGCGCGAATTGCCACTGACAGTTCCGGAAAATTGTATGTTACCAACAACACAAGGGGACTGATAAGCGTATTTTCCAATAATGGACTCCTCTTATACAGCATAAATACCGTTAAATCGCCGCTTGGTATCGCTGTAGATTCTCTCGGGAAAATCTTTGTTTCTGATATAGAGAAGAAAAATGTGGGAATTTATGACTCCAAGGGTAACCTTCTCTTAAAACTCGGATCCGGTGACGGTGAATTCGGACTTCCAAATGATGTCGCCGTTTCAAGCTCCGGTAATGTTTATGTAACTGACAGCATAAATAATATTGTTAAGGTATACTCATTTTCCTTGTCCAGCCGCAGGTCTGGGGGTACATATACAAATACGTACAGCTTTGGCGCAGGTCTGCTCAATTTCCCGACAGGCGCTGCTGTCGACGACTCTGCGGGTGAGGTATTTGTTATAGACCATAATAATCTTTATATCAGAGTTTTCGACCTTAATGGAAATCTGAAAAGGAGTATTAAAGGCGGGGGAGGCATGATGGGCGGTAAGCTCCTGAGGCCTCTCGGCATTGCAGTAGACAGCACAAGGATGTATGTAACCGATATATTTCATAGCGTTGTGGCTGCCTATGATAAAGTAAGTGGGATTTTTTTAAGATATATTGGTAATTATGGTGCAGGTAACGGTGAGTTCAAGTCACCCATCGGCCTGGCTATAGATAAAGACAACAAAATCTTTGTTGCCAGCAATGAGAACCAGAGAATAGAAGTTTTAGGTATCGATACTTTTAACAGCCTGAAAATAGACCCGAATACTCTTAATTTTTTTGCAAGCATTAATGGGTCAACTATTACACAAACTGTGAATTTAACTTCCACTATTAGCGGCACGGCATGGACTGCAGTTGTGTCGAGCCCCTGGATTACTTTATCATCAAATACAGGCATAACACCATCTTCGGTAAATGTAACGGTAAATCCTGCCGGGTTATCTCAAGGCCATTATACATCAGAGATCAAATTTCAGACTCAGACAGGCTTGGAGTATGTTCTCATAGTCAGTCTGGAGGTGCAGGATTTAAGGGCGCTTTCTGTTGCCCCGGGTGTATTGAGATTCGCATATCAGAAAAATTCAGGTACACTCCAAACAAATTCTCTTATGATTAGCTCTTCAGGATCTATTCTGCAGTGGAATGCCTCTACCCCGACTACGAGAACAGCTTTTTTGAAACTCAGCAACTCAACTGGAATCACACCTGCAACTTTGAATGTTACATTATCTGATAATGTAAAGTATTTTCCTCTTGGTTCATATGAAACAACAATTGATGTGAACGCTGGGACAGTCCAGGGGAGCCCTGCACAGGTCAGGGTTTATCTTGATGTTATTGAGACTACAGCAATCAGGGTAATAACCAATCTTGACAGCGCTTCTTATACAATCACCGGTCCTGATAACCTTTCAGGCTTCGGCAAGGAGTGGGTTTCAGGAAATGTGAACCCCGGAACATATGTTATTACTTATAATCCAGTAAGTGGTTACAGGAGCCCTGATGTCGGAAGCTTTACAGTAAATGCCGGTGGAACAACTGAGATAACAGGTGTTTATTCGAAGGTAAAAACAGCTACACATATAATCGCTGGCTCTGCTGACCCGAATGGAAATACTTTAAGGGTTTTGCCTTTAGATGGTTCTGCCGGGTTGACTATCACCCCATTTTATAGTCCTTCAGTCGTGAAAATTGCTGCCGGAGACCTTGACGGTGACGGGATCGATGAAATCATCGCAACAAACAGCAGGAACATTATAAATATCTATAGTGCAGATGGGAATATGATAGCAGCTAAATTCCTTGAAAGTACGGCTGACAAACTTGAGATCGTAGTCGCTGACATCAATCAGGATGGGAAGGCAGAAATATTGGCAGGATATATCATTACTGCTTCCCGGACCAAAAAGCTGATTTCTTTTAATCTTGAGGGGAGTCTTTTTGTGAATGAAGTAATTTTGATGTATTACACTGATTCATCAAGAACAGCACCCGAAGCGTTTGCTATATCGACAGGAGATATCGATAGTGACGGAAAATCAGAGCTTGTCGTTGCAGAAAAATCCAAGATCAGCTCATATAAGTTTAATCCTAATCTAAGCTTAACGGTGTTATGGAGCAAAATGCTTTCCGAGACTGTAAGACCCGTAATCATAACAGGCGATATAGACGGTGACGGTAAGGATGAAATAGCGATTGCATCAGGACCTGTTTCGACTAATCCTTCACAAATCAGGTTCTTAAAAGGGGATGGAACAGACTACGGACTTCAATTCAATGCCTTTGGAGATTTGAATTATATGTATGGGGCGACTGTATCTCTTGCGGATATCGATGGAGACGGAGTCGCTGAAATAGCCGC
>JAKAKQ010000080.1 GCA_021813425.1 Nitrospirota bacterium | reverse complement strand
CGCTCAAAAGGCATTGGATGCAGGAGTTACATTGCATACTGTAATAGAACTCGTCAGCACGCTCAGGGACAACACGGCGATACCGATAATCCTGATGACATATTACAACCCGATATTCAAATACGGTGAGGAGAAGTTTGTCCGCGATGCTTCAGCCTCCGGAGTAGACGGCATAATAGTGCCTGATCTGCCGCCTGATGAAGCGGATACTCTTATAAGGCTTTCAAGGAAAATGGACTTTGATACCATATTCCTTCTTGCGCCTACATCGAATGAAGACAGGATCAGAAAGGTCTCCAGGGCATCAAGCGGTTTTATTTATTATGTCTCGATCACAGGTATAACGGGTTCAAAGCTTTCCATGGACTCCTCTATCGAATCACATATAGCAAAGATAAGAAAGATGTCCGGCAAGCCCGTTGCTGTCGGTTTCGGTATATCCACTCCCGAAGAGGCGGCCGCTGTTTCAAGGTTTGCAGACGGCGTCATTGTCGGAAGCGCTATCGTGAAGAAAGCCGGAGATCCTGATGAGGACTTGAAAAGATACCTGCTTTCTCTGAGGAGTGCTATAAGATGAGCAGCCCTCTCGAAAAAAAATTCAAGCAGCTGGTTACGTTAATGGATTTATCAACCCTCATCAATTCGACTCTCGATACACGGGAGATAAGAAAGAGAGCGATAGAAGCAGCCACAAGGCTTGCGAATTCGGAAACCGGGAGCCTGCTCCTTGTCGACGCTGAGACAGGGGATCTGTTTTTTGAAGTAGCCCTCGGTGAAAAGGGTGAAAGGCTGAAAGAGATAAGGCTTGCCAAAGGAGAAGGTATTGCAGGCTGGGTGGTTGAAACAGGCGAATCTCTGATAGTCAACGATGTCCAGTCTGATCCAAGGTTTTTTAAGATGGCTGATAAAAAAAGCTCATTTCAGACAAAGAATATGATATGCGTGCCGGTGAAAACAAAGGACAGGGTCATAGGAGCGCTCCAGGTTATAAACAAGAGAGAAAGCCCGTTCGACGAAGAGGATAAAGAAGGGCTTTTCGCCCTTGCCAACCAGGTTGCGATCGCTGTCGAAAACGCAAATCTGTACCAGGAGCTTAAAGAGGCCTTTTATGGCACTGCACAGGCTCTCGCCGAGACTATCGAACAGAGAGACCCTTATACAGGAGGCCATACTCAGAGGGTCATGAATTACAGCCTTGCAATAGGCAGGATGATGGGACTTACGGAAAATGAAGTTGAACGATTAAAACTTGCTGCGATACTGCATGATATCGGAAAGATAGGCGTCAGGGACAATATCCTGCTGAAAAACGAAAGGCTCGATAAGGAAGAAACCCTGATGATGAACCAGCATACGGAGTACGGCTCCAGGATTCTGGGACATGTGAAGCAGCTCAGAGATGTTGTACCAGGGGTAAGGGGCCACCACGAAAAATTTGACGGGACCGGCTATCCCGACAGGCTCAAAGGTCCTGATATACCATTTATAGCAAGAATTATTGCTGTTGCAGATACATTCGATGCCATGACGACTGACAGGCCGTACAGGAAGGCACTGAGCACTCAGACTGCTATCGATGAGCTGAGAAAATTTTCAGGCATACAATTCGACGGCGACGTTGTAGAAAGTTTTATCCGGTTCTGCAACGAAAAAGGAGAGGACAATGATACTTAGAGTTCTGGGAAGCTCCGGGGCCGAATTTCCAGGTTACAGCCAGCCTGCATTTTTGTTAGACGGCAAAATACTGCTTGACGGGGGCACCATCGGCTCGCGTCTGAGCGAGGCGGAACAATGGATGATCAAGAATATCCTTATAACCCATTCTCACCTTGACCACATTAAGGCGATACCCTTTTTTGCCGACAACATTATAGTAAAGCACAGGAAGCTCAGCATTACTCTGTACGGGATAAAACAGACCCTCTCAGCGCTGACGAAACATCTGCTCAATGATAAACTCTGGCCTGATTTTACAAAGATCTCCTCATCGATAGAGCCGGTGATCAAACTCAAAAACATTACTACAGGAAATACATTCGATGTTGACGGTTATGCCGTTAGTGCATACGCGGTCAACCACACAGTCCCTGCAGTTGGTTACATTATAAAGGATAAGGCTGGAAGGTCGTTACTCTATACAGGAGATACCGGACCGACTGAACGGATATGGAATACGCCGCATAAAGTCCATACTGTTATTGTTGAGGTTTCTTTTCCCAACAGCATGCAGACACTGGCCATAAAGACAGGGCATCTGACGGCGAATCTTCTGGTCAGGGAACTGGATAAGATAAAGCACCCTCCGGAAAAGATCCTGATCACTCACCCCAAACCCCAGTATCTGGGACAGATAAAAAAGGAGTTGAAAAACATCCGAAACAGAAAAATAGAACTGCTGAGGGACGGGAAGGTTTATGAGATATGAATCAGATTGTGGATAACGGTCAGCGCTTAGAATTATCCGGTACAATTAAATAAATTAAAGAATGAGGACAGGACTACATCATGGCCTGGTTTAAGAAAGGCAAAGAACTAAAAGCAGACAAGAAGGTGAAGATCCCTGAGGGGCTCTGGGTGAAATGCGACAACTGCAGGGAAATAATATACAAGAAAGAGATCGACAAGAACCTGCAGGTATGTCCCAAGTGCAACTATCATTTCAGGATAAGCGCTCTTGAACGGCTCAAACTCATTGTCGACGAAGGAAGCTTTATCGAGATGGACGAAGGTCTGTCTTCAAGCGATCCCTTAAAGTTCAGGGACAGGATTTCTTACAGGGAGAAGCTTGAAGAGAACAGGAAAAAGAGCGGTCTTGAAGAAGCTGCAATCTCCGGCGAAGCTACAATTCAGGGACATCCTGTAATACTGGTGATAATGGATTTTTCCTTTATGGGCGGCAGCATGGGCTCGGTTGTCGGAGAAAAGGTGCTGAGGGCATCAGAGACAGCGCTTGAGATAAAAAAGCCCCTGATTACAGTTGCATCTTCAGGCGGGGCAAGGATGCAGGAAGGAATGTTTTCATTGATGCAGATGGCAAGGGTCTCTGCTGCGATAGCAAGACTTAAAGAAGGCGGTGTGCTTTATATCTCGATACTGGCTGACCCTACTTTCGGGGGCGTTACAGCAAGCTTTGCAATGTTAGGGGACATAATACTCGCAGAACCGAGAAGCCTTATCGGCTTTGCCGGACCCCGCGTCATAGAACAGACGATTAAACAGCAGCTCCCTGAGGATTTCCAGCGGGCGGAGTTCCTGCTTGAGCACGGTCTTATTGACAAGGTCGTGGACAGAAAAGAACTCAAGAAGACAGTTGCACAGATCATCAGATTGATGGCATGAAATACAAAAGCACCATCGGATACCTTTACGGCCTTCAGAAATACGGTATGAAATTCGGACTTGATAATATTACAAGGCTTATGACTGTCCTCGGAGATCCGCATAAATCATTCCGTACAATACATGTTGCAGGGACAAACGGGAAGGGATCAACCTCGGCCATGATCGAGTCGATGTTAAGGACAGGCGGGGCCAGGACAGGACTTTTTACTTCCCCGCATCTTGTGAGCTTCACTGAGAGAATAAGGATTAACGGAAAAGAGATTGATGAAAGCGCTGTTGTTGAGACAGCACATGAGGTAAAAAGAATAGTTGAAAAGACAGAAGATTTTTCGCCGACATTTTTTGAAGTTGTCACGGCAATGGCCTTTCTGTATTTCAGAAAGATGAAGATAGACTGGGCAGTGGTTGAAACAGGGATGGGAGGAAGGCTCGATGCAACAAACATAGTCTTGCCGGAGGCAACGGTAATCACCGTTATCGGCCTTGACCACGGCGAATTTCTCGGCAGGACGCTGAAAGAGATTACAGCTGAGAAGGCCGGTATAGTCAAGGACAATATACCTGTAATTACAGCCACGCAGGAACCGGAAGTCATGAAGGTAATAGAGGACCGGGCTTCAGAAAAAAATGCTGCACTCTTTAAATATAGCGCCGATTTCTCATCGGAATTGATATCCGACAACGCTGACTGTATAAGCTTCAATTATTCCGGCAAAGAGGAACTTAAGGATTTAAAACTGCCTCTCCCGGGCGCGCACCAGATGATCAATGCATCAACAGCTGTAAAGACCATTGAAGTAATCTCGGACCGCTTCCCTTTGCTGACGCCGGATATCAGGAGAGGGCTGGGGAACGTGAAGTGGCCTGGAAGGCTCGAGATGATAAAGGATGATCCCCCGATACTTATAGACGGCGCACATAACCCTCATGCCGCATATGTACTTTCTTTACATCTGAAAAAACTATTAGGATCAAAATTCCGGAGGATAATACTCGTTATCGGGATAATGGGCGATAAAGATATAAGAGGAATACTCAAACCGCTGCTCCCCCTGGCATCAGAGACAATATTTACTTCAGCGCTTTACGGGAGGGCAGCTTCTCCGGATGTGCTTGCCGCATATGCGGATTCCATGGGCTATCCTTCCAGAAAATCCCCGGGCGTATTTGATGCACTGAATCTGGCTGAAAGTCTTTATGGCACCGGAGACCTTATTGTAGTTACAGGCTCTTTCTATACAATAGGAGAAGCAAAAGAGTCCCTTGGACACAAGGGAGTTCTGGCGAGGCTCAGGGAATAAAAAAGTGGATAGTGAACAGTTGTCAGTAAACAGAATTACCCCCCTATGTCCCCCCTTGTCAAGGGGGGATATAAAGAGGGGTGCATTTTCAGTTGTAAAGCTTGCGTTTATTCTTGTCTCTTTTTTACTCTTTACTCTTTACTATTCACTCTTCACTGTCTGTTATGCTGAAGATCCGCCGGTCAATATAAATTCCGACAGCCTCGAATATTTTTCAGAGACAAAAACATATATGGCAAAAGGCTCTGTAGTGATTGTGAAGGACGACGCTGTTATAAAGTCTGATGAAGTGACTTACCATGAAGAAACCTCTGATATCGTTGCGGAAGGCAATTTCAGGTATGACGACAGGGATATTTCCATAATTGCCCGAAAAGGTGAAATGAATCTGGAGTCTAAAACAGGCAAGTTCTATGATGCGGAGATCCGGTACAGCGCGACAGGGGAAATTCATAAGGGCGCAGAGATTATCCAGAAAAAAGATGTCTATTATATATCAGGGAAAGAGATAGAAAAAAAAGGCGATAATCATTACTACAGCCCTGAGGCGGTCTTTACGACCTGTGACTCACCTCTGCCGGCATGGTGTTTTAAAGGTAAAAAGGTTGATGTGGTATTAGGTGAGACTTTAAAGGCGAGCAATGTTACTTTTCGCATAAGAGATATCCCTGTCTTATACACCCCTTATCTGTGGTCTCCAATTAACACGGGAAGACAGACAGGTTTTCTGACGCCTGTTGTCAGTCACAGCAGTTCCAGGGGGCTCGGATTGAACATCCCGTTTTTCTGGGCAATATCAGAAAACAGGGATGCGACATTTTTCCTGGACACCTATACCAGGCGCGGGATTGGTTTGGGCATAGAATACCGTTTTGTAAAGCCCACCGGCGTAAAAAGCAACTGGTGGGCATATCATATAAAGGACAGGGAACTGGACAAGGATTTCTGGGAAATAAGGGCCCTGCACGAAAACCGCTATCCTGAAAATTTAGGCGGTTTTCTTAATATAAATTATGTGAACGAAAAAGAATATTACAGGGAATTCAGCCCTCATCACAAGATACGCACACAGCGTTTTCTCGAGTCGACAGGAGAAATAAACGCCCCTTTTAAAAACTCAAGATTTTATCTTTTATCACAGTATTACGTGGATCTGCAAAATGAAACCGGTCAAGTCCCGCAGAGGCTTCCCGAGATCGGGTATGTTCTTAATTATACCGGGACAGGGGCACTTATGCTGGGGGCATCCTTGAATATATCGAACCTGTGGCGTAAAGACGGGATATCAGCAAGAAGACTCGATGTCTACCCCAGGCTTTTTTATTCGGCAGGGAAAGACCTTGTTGTTTCCCATACAGTCGCTCTCAGGGGGACAGCTTATTCTTTTGATAGAAACGAAGGCATAACAGACGATACAGTTAAAAGGCTCGCTTTTGAATATAATATTGCAGGCCGCATCAGGCTGTACAGAAAATATTCATCTTTTACACATATTATCGAGCCCTCTATCGGGTATCGTTTTGTATCAAGCTCGGAAAGCAATCTGCCGGTTTTCGATTCTTCCGAGTACTTCAAAAGGACATCGAGGATCGAACTCAGTCTGCTGAACAGGATAATAGGCAAAGAGGGTGAAGTATTTATCTCAAGGATCACTCAGACAATCGATACATATAACGGTAACCGTCCTTTCCTGCCTCTGAAAATAGAATTTGCAATTAGCAGACCGGTTTCTCTCCAGATGGATGCAACCTACGATCTATACGCCGGAAAGCTTGAAACAGTCAGCTCAAATCTTAATTTCCAGGTCCTGACTGCAGGTATTTCGATAGGGCAGAGATATAACCGCAAAGAGGATATCATGCAATATACTGCAGCAGCCGCTGTCAGCCTCTCAAAATCGTTGCAGATGGCAGGAAGACTCTGGTATGATGCTAAAAAAGGAGATGTGCGGGATATGGCCGTCAGCCTGACGTATCTAAAGCAGTGCTGGGGGATAAAGTTTGAGTTTACAAAAAAACCAGGGGATGTTTCCCTGATGGTCATGTATGAACTCACAGGCTTGATGTCAACCATCTCAAAGAAATAAAAAATGCCATTCAAAAAGAAGATGCTCGGGGAGATGCTTATCGAGGAAGGTGCAATAAAAAAGGAGCACCTTGACAAGGCGCTGGGCGAACAGAAAAAACTGGGTAAAAGACTTGGGGAGGTCCTTATCAGTTTGGGATTCGTTTCAGAAGAAAAGATGGCCCTGGTCCTCGGCAGGCAGCTGGGGATTCCGTTTGTGGCATTGAAAGATGCAAAGGTAGAACCCGAGGTTGTTAAAATAGTTTCCGAGACCCTCGCAAGAAAATACAGAATACTGCCCTTGATAATCAAGGACGGGAAACTTACCATAGCAATGGCCGACCCGCTGGATGTCTTTGCTGCTGATGAAATAAGCAGATATGCAAAAATCCCTGTAAATACAGTTGTTGTTACAGAAAAAGACCTGATGAAGGCATATGACAAATACTACAGGGTCACGGGGGCCGTTGAGGAGGTTATCAGGGACATCGGCGATTCTGGTTATTTCCCTGCAGAGGAAAAAACGTTTTCCATGGAGACAATGGCAGATGAAACGCCGGTTGTAAAAATAGTAAATCTTATTCTGACCCAGGCTGTCCGCGACAGGGCAAGCGATATCCATATAGAATCCGATATGGATACACTGAGGGTGAGATACAGAGTGGATGGGATACTGCATGAGGTAATGACGCCTCCCAAATACATGCATGCAGGTATCTTATCAAGGATCAAGATACTCGGGGGCATGGACATTGCCGAAAAAAGGGTGCCGCAGGACGGCAGGTTTCCGGTAAATATTGAGGGAAGGCAACTTGATATCAGGACATCCACAATGCCTACTCTGCATGGAGAAAAAGTCGTATTGAGGCTTCTTGAAAAAACCGAAGGGCTCCCTCCCCTGACCGAACTCGGTTTTTCAGAGGAGACGCTAAACAATTTCATGAAGCTTATAAAAAGGCCTTACGGTTTCATTCTGGCAACAGGGCCAACAGGAAGCGGAAAGACTACAACACTATATTCGGCGCTCAGAAGTATAAGCTCTACAGAGAAAAACATAATAACGATAGAAGACCCCATCGAGTACAACCTCAAACAGATAAACCAGGTGCAGGTAAACCCGAAGGCAGGACTTACCTTTGCAAACGGCCTGAGGTCGATCCTGAGGCAGGACCCTGATGTCATAATGGTAGGCGAGATAAGAGACCTCGAGACCGCGTCCATAGCAACACATGCAGCACTCACAGGGCACATGGTCTTCAGCACTCTCCATACTAACGAGTCGGTCGGGGCTGTTGCCCGCCTTATTGATATGGGAGTCGAACCTTTTCTGATAACATCGTCACTGGTCGGGGTTGTCGCCCAGAAACTGATACGCAAGGTCTGTCCCCATTGTACAGAGAAGTATACGGACTCACCTGAAATATTAAAGGAAATCGGGCTCAAGGGGACTTTCGAACTTGTCAGGGGAAAGGGCTGCAACGAATGCAGGTTCACCGGTTATACCGGCAGGGAGGGGCTGTTCGAGCTGCTTTTGATCACCGAGGGGATAAGGCGACTTGTTATACAAAAGGCAACGGCAAGCGAGATAAAAAATTTTGCCGTCAGGGAAGGTTTCAAGACCATGAGGGAAGAGGGTCTCTTGAAAGTGGTAAAAGGTATAACGACCATAGACGAGGTCATAAGAGTGACACAGGAGATAGAATAACCTGTGCCCAATTTCAGCTACAGAGCCAGAAACAACAGAGGGGAAGTTATAAGCGGCCTGATCGAAGCGCCAAACAATGAAGCTGTAGCAGAGCAGCTTTTTTCCAAGGGGTATATCCCCGTAAAAATTGAGGAAGGGAAAAAGCTGGCAGCGCCCTCTTTTCAGTTTTTTAAAAAAGTAAAATCAGAGGACCTGATAGTATTCAGCCGTCAGTTGTCTACTCTTGTAACATCCGGCATCTCCTTTATCAGAAGCCTTGATACACTTTCAGAACAGACAAAGAACATCAAACTCAAAGAAGCTATAAATGAGATAAGAAAAGATGTTGAAGGCGGAAGTTCCTTCTCAGAGGCATTGTCACGGTTCCCGGACATCTTCTCTCCCTTGTATATAGGCATGATAAGGGTTGGGGAAGAAGGAGGCGTCCTTGACGAAATCCTTGACAGACTTGCAGCCCTGCTTGAGCATGAAGCCGAGACAAAGGCGAGAATAAAAACAGCTACCAGATACCCGAAGATAGTCATTGTTGCAATCATTATAGCTTTTTTTATTCTGACAACCCTTGTCGTGCCGAAGTTCGCTGCGCTCTATGCTTCATCCAAGGTGGCCCTGCCGTGGCCGACAAGGATACTGATCTTCCTTAACAAAGCAATAACGAAATACTGGCCCCTGCTGATCGCATCGGCAGCAGCCGTATATTACGGGTTCAGGGTTTATATCAAGACCCCGTCAGGTAAGTGGAACTGGAATAAATTCCAGTTAAAGGCGCCTGTATTCGGGGTAATCATTGAAAAGACCGTGATGTCAAGATTTGCACGGATTTTCGCAACACTCTACAGAAGCGGCATCCCTATGCTTAAAACACTTGATATAGTTTCAGGCACTCTCGGCAATGTTATAGTCGAAAGGGCCGTTGATGTCATTAAGGAAAATGTGCGGGAAGGCAAGGGACTTGCAAAACCGATGGTCATGACAAAAGTCTTTCCCCCGATTGTTATTCAGATGGTCGCAATAGGCGAGGAGACAGGGGCGCTGGACAATATGCTGAACAAGGTCTCCGACTATTACGACCTTGAAGTTGAATATTCGATCAGAAATCTTTCTACAACAATTGAGCCGATTCTGCTTTTATTTATCGGCGGAGCGATCTTATTTCTTGCGCTCGGGATATTTCTTCCAATATGGGACATGATTCACGTTATGAAAAGATAGTAGAACTTTTCTTAAAGAAAAAGTTCTACATAAGTTTTTTTGTCCTCCTGCCCTTTTTCTTCGCAATATTTGCGTTGGGGCCCTCTTTTGTTCTCCTCGGGAAGATAAACTCCGCAATGGAACATCAGGCCGTCTCAAGAGACGAATTAATTTCGATCTATAACTTTTCGGTCATCTGGACCCTGATACTTTCAGCCGGAGCCCTGGTTGCAGGGATTGCGGTCGCTTATTCCATATTAAAACCGGTCAAAAAACTTATCCGGGAAGGGACTGAGGATATGGAGGAATTCGGCTCCCTCGGGAAGGACTTTTCGGAGATGGCTTCTTCCTTCAGACATTACTTCACTATCATGGAAAATATTTCAGGCGGGATAATCACAATAGATAACAATAAAGTTGTAAGAATGGCCAACAGGCAGGCCTGTAATATATTTGAATGTAATCATAAAGATTTTATCGGGAAAAACCTGATGGAAAAAACAGGGGACATCAGCGAAATCCTGAAAAAGGTTTTTGAAGACAGGGTCGAATCAGGAGATATCATCTACAGCTTCGGCGGCAGGGAAAAAATAATAGGGTATACGGCTTCTCCCATAACAGGCGGTAACGGCGTGGAAGGGGCTGTATTCAATCTCAAGGACATCACCGGGATAAGAGAGATCCAGGAAAGGATAAAGCATACCGAAAGGCTCGCAAGTATCGGGACCCTCGCAAGAGAAATAGCCCATGAGATAAGAAACCCCCTGACCTCCATCAAAGGGATCACCCAGATGCTGGGCGAGGAATTAGACAGAGAAAACCCCAGGAAGAAATATATAGAGCTGGTTCTGAAGGAAATAGACAGGCTTAACCGTGTTGTTGACAACCTTCTCGAAAAAGGGAAGAATGAGATGGTCAGCCTGAAGGAAATACTGCACAGGACGGTCCTGCTTTGCAGCCAGAATACAAAATGGGAGCGGGTCAGGGTAATAGAAGAGTATGATGAAACCCTTGAAATGGGAAACATAGATGAGAGTTTGAGCAAGGCTTTTTATAATGTAATACTGAATGCGTTCGAATCAGTTGATAAAGACGGAGAGGTGATTGTCAGGGCAAAAAATGACAAAAAGAGCGCTGTTATCGAAATAATAAGCTCTTCGGTTATAAGTGAGGACAACCTCAAGAGGATCTTTGATGAAGGATTTACAACCAAGACTGAAGGTCATGGCATGGGATTGAAGATATCGATGGATGCTGTAAGGAAGGCAGGTGGAAATATAAAGGTTGAGCCTTCGGAAAAAAGCACGAAATTCTCTATTATTCTTCCTGAAGGTGTGTGATGCACAGGATATTGATTACAGACGACGACACGTCAATACAGTTCTTCCTCGGCGAACTTATAAAGAAAGAGGGCTATGACTTTGATACGGTTTCCAGCGGGGAAGAGGCTCTGAAATTGATATCAGGCAAAGATTACAGCCTTGTATTGCTTGATGAAAGGATGCCCGGCATAAGCGGTCTTGAAGTCCTTGAAGGCATAAGGGCAAAGGGTTACAAAATGCCTGTTATCATGATAACGGCATATGGGTCAAAAGAGTTTGCATTAAAGGCAATAAGGGAAGGCGCTTATGATTTCTTTACAAAACCTATCGATATAGAAATAGTCAGGACGGTCATTAAGCGGGCTCTTGAAAAATACGAACTCGAACACGAGATCGAAGAGTTAAGGCGTGACGTTAGAGAAAAAGGCATTGAGGAACAGATCGTGGCAAGGAGCCCTGAGATGACAAAGGCCATGGACCTTGCCAAGAAAGTAAGCAGGACCGATGTCACTGTCCTGATAACCGGAGAGAGCGGTTCCGGCAAAGAACTCTTTGCAAAGATTATACACAGGATGAGCGACAGGCAGAATAGTCCTTTTGTAAGCATCAACTGCGCTGCGATTCCGGAGACTTTGTTGGAAGCTGAGTTGTTCGGCTATGAAAAAGGGGCCTTTACCGGAGCAGCCAAACAGCATGCCGGGAAATTCGAAAGGGCATCCGGCGGTACAATACTCCTTGATGAAGTCGGGGACATTTCACCGGGCCTTCAGGCAAAGCTCCTCAGGGTCCTGCAGGAAAAAGAGATAGAAAGACTCGGAGGTACAGGGCCTTTAAAGGTTGATGTGAGGGTAATATCTGCGACCAACAAGAACATTGACCTCGAAGTCGAAGGGAAAAGGTTCAGGGAAGACCTTCTGTACAGGATAAGGGTTTTTGAGATACACGTGCCGCCCCTCAGGGAAAGGAAGGAAGACATCCCGGTCCTGGCCGAAAGGTTCCTGGAAAAATATTCCCAGGACATCGGCAAGGAGATGAAGGGTTTTGACAACATGGCCATGAAATTTTTCCTGACCTATTCATGGCCGGGAAATGTCAGGGAACTGGAGAACCTGATCCAGCGGGCCATAATAATCGAAGAGGGCAGTATTATAAAAGGCGATACGATTTTAAGTCTGGTATCTGCACACAGATCCGGCCCTCCGGTTGTTCCAGTAAGCGCAAAAGAAAAAATCGCGGACGTGAAAGACAATGAGGAGAAAAAACTCATCATGGAAGCTCTCATCAAATGTCACTGGAAGAGACAGGAGGCGGCCAGGTTCCTCGGGATAAGCAGAAAAAGCCTCTTCAATAAAATGAAAAAATACGGGCTATAATCTGCTTGTCGTTTTCGATATTATTAACTGTCTCATAATAGAAGACTCATTATTATGGTCGTCATTCCCGCACGTCTTTAGCGGGAATCCAGATGTTTCTAAGACATGGATGCCCGATTAAGGTCCTCGGGCATGACAGATTATGTGCAGACTAATTTGAGACGGTTATTATCTGTTGACCGGGCGTAATTGAAGCATATACAATTATGCCATGCGTTTAAATAAGAGGATTCAATGAAAACATGGGAGCATCCGGGCGGTAAACTGATTGAAGAAGGGGCGCATACCTTATCGCAGGATGAGTTGTTCGAGATTCTTATTGGGAGCGGATACCAAGGCAGGTCAGCTAAAGATATAACAAAAAAGCTTCTTGATAATTATTTTAGTATTTATGGTCTGTGGAATAAGACATTTGACGATCTTTCAGAGATAAAGGGATTAAAAAATGGTAAGATTAAAAGAATCGCCGCTCCTTATGAAATTGGGAAAAGGATTATAAAAGAAAACAAATGGGATTTGCCCGCGGTCAGGAAAGTTACATTGGGATTGCCTGATTATACGGATGATGGGCTTCTTGCCGTATTAATTTGCAGTGGACACGGAGATAAAACACCCCTTGATCTTGCAAAAGCATTGCTGAAAAAATATAAGTCGTTAAGCGGTATTACCGGAGAAAATCTGAGCGACCTGTGGAAGACATCTTTTAGAGGTTTGGAGTTGCTGGGCAATTATTATTCTTCGGCAAGTTTTCTTTCGAGAGAAAAGATGCATGAAATGGCAAAGATAAAAGGATTGGGAGACGTAAAGGTGGTAAGAGTTGCCGCGGCATATGAAATAGCAAGGAGGTTGATAAAGCTCATTGCGAAGGAATAGATTAAGAAATAAAATCTCTGATCCCGGGAATGAAAACCGGATAAAAACAGAAAAGACCGACGTAACGAAACAGCTCCAAATCGAGCGTCAAATCCCTCCTCTCGCGCATACATCCATGTATCTTTGGCACAAATACTGGTCAAGAAAGACATATAATGTGGTGGGAGAATTTATCAAGAATTATTGCCCCGAAGGCGGTATTGTTTTTGACCCATTTGCAGGAAGCGGAATTACTGCAATGGAGGCTTTAAAAAATGGAAGGCGAGCTATTGTCTGTGACCTTAATCCCATAGCAACAGAGATTGTCCGGATGACTATAAAACCTGTGGATCAAACTGAGTTACTCGAGGCATTTGAACGTGTAGAGAAAAAAGTTAAAAACAAGATTGAAAATCTCTATATGACAAAGTGCAGGAATTGTGGTAAAGAGATTATTTCCGATTGTGCTATATGGAAAGAAGATAAATGCATGGAAATTCGTTACCAGTCTTGCCCTCACTGTGAAGACAGGCAGGAGAAGGATTGTAAATTAACGAAGTATGATAAAGACCTGCTTGAAAAAATCGAAACAAAGAAAATTAAGGAGTGGTATCCAAAAAATAAGTTTTACTATCCTGATGGCAGGCCGTTTAAAGAAAAACAACAATATGACTCAGTTGACGAGCTTTTCACAAAACGCAACCTTCAGGCACTCGCATGGTTAATGGAGGCTATAGAAGAAGAACCAAATAAAAACTTGAAAGATTTCCTGAAAATAGGTTTTTCGTCTATGAGTCATTTGTGCTCAAGGATGTGCCCTATTTCTGAGGCAGGGCATTTTACACCTTATAGCTCAGCATGGACTCAACATAGCTATTGGTATCCATCTGGACCATATATGGAACAGAATGTATGGGATAAATTTAACAGGGCAATAAATGGACATCAAGGACTTATGAAAGCGAAGGCGGAATCTAACAAGCTTTTCAAAGATATAAAAATAGGATCTTCATTTGAGCAAGTTCTTTCCAACAAGGCTGATGTCTATATTTATA
>JAKAKQ010000288.1 GCA_021813425.1 Nitrospirota bacterium | reverse complement strand
TATTGGTTCCTCAGAGCAGATTACCAGGAAAAGGGAAAACCTGCTTGAGGAATTTAAGGAATCTGTTTTAAAAATAAAATAGTAAATAACACCTAATATTTCTGCCTTTTTTGATGTAAAATGGATTTAGGGTATATCTTAATTTACTCATTTCAGATTTACAGGAAGACATATGAAACCAGAAAAAGAGAATTTATTGATAGCCGAAGACGCAAGAAAACTCCTGCGGAAGGATTTCAGCCAGTTGACGGAGCCGGTGACAATAATAGCCTTTCTGTCGGATGGAGAAGAGAATAAACCCTTCAATGAATATTCCAGAAAACTTCTGACAGAACTTTCTAAAATTTCCGGCAAGATAATCCCGAAGTTCGAAGCGATCGGCGGAGAACTATCCAAAAAATATAATGTCACAAGGACCCCCACTCTTTTAATACAGCCCGAAAAATACAATATCCGGCTGACAGGGGCCCCGGCAGGCGAAGAGGCCAGAACCCTCATGATAGCCATGCTCATGGCGTCTCTGGGTGTTTCAATCCTTTCCGATGCCTCGAAAAAAAGGCTTACTGACCTGAAAGACAAACGCAATGTGAAGGTCTTTGTAAGCCCGACATGCCCGTACTGTCCACAGCAGGCTGTGACAGCAATCGCAGCCGCCATAGAAAAGCCCGGGATTGTAACAACCGAAATAATCGAGATATACGAAAACAGAGACCTCGCCATTAAATATAATGCATTTTCAGTCCCGCAGGTCTTCATTGACGATCAGATAGTCGGACAGGGACTGCAGCCCGAGGAGTTATTTATCGAAGAGGTTATCACGGCCGCGCCTGTAAAAATAAAACCCTTTGAGGGAGCAGAAGAGATCAAAAAAGACCTATTGATAATCGGAGCAGGGCCCGCAGGACTGACTGCTGCTATATATGCGGAAAGAAGCGGAATAAAATCTATAGTCATAGAAAAGGCCAACTTAGGAGGCCAGGTTGCAATCACACCGGTAGTCGAAAACTATCCCGGCTTCACAAAGATAGGTGGAAAGACCCTCATGGACATGATGGCCCAGCAGGCCATTCAATATACCGATATCCATGAAGGAGAGGAGGTGCTTGATATCCGGCGATCGGATGACACATTTGAGATGAAGACGAACAGGACAAAATATACTGCAAAGGCGGTTCTCATCACAACAGGCGCAGAAAGTAAAAAGCTTGAGGTCCCCGGTGAAAAGGAATTCCAGGGGAAAGGGGTCAGTTACTGCGCTGCATGCGACGGTTATTTTTTTAAGGACGGCAAGAAAGTCATAGTTGTAGGCGGAGGCAACACCGCTGCAACAGAGGCGCTTTATCTGAAAAATATCGGGGTTGATGTCACATTAGTACACAGGAAAGATAAACTCAGGGCTGAGGCCTTCCTTCAACAGAGCCTTGCAGACAATAAGATACCTATAATTTGGAATTCTGTTATTAAAGAAATAAGAGGCGACAAGTTTGTCACCGGTGTCGTGATAGAAAATACAAAAGATATCTCTGAAAAGACCATTCCGATTGATGGTGTATTTATTGCAATAGGCTATGTACCGAATAACGAACTCGCCAGGAAACTTGGCGCAGAGACCGATGAGGAAGGGTATATAAAAGTGGACAAACAGCAAAGGACTAACGTTAAAGGGGTTTATGCAGCCGGGGATATCACAGGCGGAATTAAGCAAATCGTAACAGCAGTAAGCCAGGGAGCTGTTGCCGCAACAACAATTTTCGAGGATATATCGAACCCTTACTGGAAAGAAAAACAGGGATAGCCCTCTATAACCTTTGAAGTATTTTAAACACCGGCTCCGCCTTGATATCAAGCCAATCGACAACAACTATCTCATATCTTTCCTGCTCTACATCATATCCATCCCCATAATATGCCACATACCCATCATGCCTATGTCTTCGTGTTCGAGGATGTGGCAGGTAGTTGCTGAAGTTGATCCTCAGGATATCGCCCTTTTTAACATTTATGGTAGGACCTGGGAAATAGCCGTTATAGGTCATAAGGTTCGCCATAGCACCGTTGACATTTACCGGCTCCATCCTCAACAGGCGCTCCAGAGACCTGATCGAAGTTTGAACCCCGTTTGGCATAGCCGGTCGGGGCTGCTTCACCTCCCCTATTTCGGTTTCCTGTCAATTTCTTAAAGGTTGAACAGGGAATCTTTTCCAAGCGCCTCTGCATTGTCTCTATCAGTGCGCGCAGTTGCGCACCTTCCTCCTGCCAGAGAGTTATAGACATGCTTTATGGCAGACATGATCTCGCCGTCGGTCAGGGAATCGGCCAAAGACGATGTCTGACAGATCAGGATCGCTTTCCTTATCAGATGTTCGCTTGACATTGGTCTTCGCCTCCTTCCTTCAAAAATATTTGATATTCCATCTTCTCCTGCAATCAAGCTTGTAATATCAAGGAACGTGCCAATTCACCCGGGAGAAATTGATTTTGAATTTTGATAATAAAAATAAGGAGTTAAAAAGGGAATGATCTAAACACAGATTCTTACAGTCTTTTGAAACATGCCGTCCGTCACAGAACTGTGTCATAACAGACTTGTGCTGCTATACACTATAAAAAAGAGCTTCCCGACAAGGAACGTTTTTTACCAGGATATGACAAAGACGGTAGATTAAATTAGATATCAAAAAGAAAAAAAATATGATAACTTTTAATTAGTGTCTGTTGCGGAAGCTGTTATTTGTCACCCTGAACC
>JAKAKQ010000366.1 GCA_021813425.1 Nitrospirota bacterium | reverse complement strand
GTAAAGGAGATAGGTCATAAGGACTATCAGGAAGAACCCTATCACCCAGACCTTTTTTGCCTGCACCCTGCTCTGTATCATCAATAAGGCAAATAACGCAATGCCTGAGAAAAAACTTAATATCCCCCCGCGTGAAAGTGAGAAAAATAGTGCGACAGTCATAATAAGCGTAAGGAACCCGAAGAGGATCCTTTTTTCTTTTGACCTTTTTACAAATGCAAGGCCGAGTCCCAGAGGTATAAGCATGCCGACAAAACCTGCAAAGTGGTTTCTGTTTACAAAGGCGCCGAATGGTTCGCCGCCCAGGGTCAGTTCCCTGAACCAGAAGATCTTCCCGTTCCATGTTGCCTTCTGGACTATTGCGAACAGGGAAAGGATGAATCCGAAGATAACAAGGGCCTTTATCATGCCGGTCAGCCTGTCCCTGTCCTTGAAATTCTGGGTTGATACGGCAAAGATGATAAAAAAGGCCGTGACCCTCAATGACTCCATTATGGTCTTATAAGGGTCAAGACTGATTTGAACCGGATGACCGCCTCCAAAAGAATAAAAGGTCTGCATCTCATATGCTGATGAGGAGATCAATTTCAGGATAAAGGACGGAAGGGGCAGGACCTGTAACAGGGAATAAAGCAGAAATGCCGCTCCGGAGGCAAGAAGCAGTTTCTCGATGTCCGATATCCTGTGGCGGGAGTACTCCTGCCTCAGAATCCAGAGAAGTCCGAGTGTAAATACCAGAAACAGGACGATGGATGAAGACCATATCTCGACTGCGCCGAAGAAAAGCACCGGCAGAATCAGGATGAAAGACAGGATATTATTTATCATAATTTATGCTCACTATCTTGAGTGAATTATTTTCCCTCGAGAGTTTCCAGGAGATCTTTCCGCTGAATCTCAACCAGCGGTCTTCTGCGGAGAGATACCTGTTTATATTATATGTGCCGTATACAAGGGCATTTATTCCCTCTATCTTTATATGCATGTTCTGGAGCTTGTAATAGTTTATCTTTTCATCGAAGTTTTCTCTGTAGGCATTGCGTATCTCGTCATAATCCATGATATTGTTTTCAACGGCTGACCTTGAAAACAGCGACATGAAGGCATTAAGGTCATTTCTGTTGTATGAATTTACATACCTCTGCATGAAATCTTCCACTTCTTCCTTTGTTATCCCGTTTGTCTTTGGAGAGGCAGGATGGACAGCCTTTGCCTCCTGGATGATTCTGCCGGCAGGCGGCTCCGGCTGTTTTAGCGTCTTCTGCACGACAGTGGTCTGGGGGATGTGAGCGGTTTCGCTTTTATGTACGGCATCCCTCTGCTGTTCGTCTCTTCTTGCAAGGGTCTCATCTTTTCTGATCCCGGGATCAGGAGATGGAGGCAAGGGGCGGTTTAATACAGGCGAGCCGATCTGTTTGGTTATATTTGCTTTTATTTCCCTGTCTCTCTCATCGTTCCGGGGAAGATTTATCTCCGGAGATTTTTGCGCCTGCTTTACATCGTTTGGCTCATCAGGTATCTTTTTCGTCTGTTCTTTCGGCCTCTTTTCCTGGTAATAAATCTGTCTTTCTTTCATTGCGTTATTGCGTTCTGAGGCTTCAAATTGCCTGTTGTCGATGATCCTGTCCGGCGTTATCTCAGGCTGAGGACGGAGATCACCGGATATATTATTCCCTTTATCTGCCTCAAGATCTCCGCTTTCGACTCTGGCAGGAGGGGCAGGGGGGATTACAGCTGTCTGAGTCGCCTGCTGTCCACCGGAGAAAAGTTCTGTCTCAAGGAGGGACGACTGGTTCTGGAGGTAAATAGAGCCGATAATGATCATGGCCACCAATATGTAAAGTCCGACAAGGACCCTCGGGATATGTTTTTTAGAGCCGGCCCATACGGGGCTGACAGGACTTTTGTCGGTTCGCCTCCGGGAATGCGTCCTTGTGCCGGCTGCAGGTTGTGTTAGAGTCTTCTGATTAAGGGCCTGTTCCTTAAGCTTCCTGTCAAATACGGTCCTTTTCGAATCGTCCTTTAATACGCTGTAGGCCTCATTAACCTTCTTTGCCCTTTCAGAGACCCATTCCTCGTCCCCTTCCTGTCTGTCGGGGTGGTAAAGCAGCATGAGCCTTTTCCATCTTTCCCTTATCTCATCCTGTGAAGCGCCCTGCGGGAGCCCAAGTGTTATGTAGTAGTTGTTTTCATTGTTGAAGTGCATCTTTGATATGACAAAATTGGCGCCGTCTACAAGGTACTTAAGGTCTATACCCTGTTTGTGTGCGAAGTCTTTTATCGCATCGGTGTTCCGGGATATATCCATGAGGCTGTCAAAACAGTGAATAGCCTGACTGAAAAGTTTTTCAGGGGCGTCACCCTTATATGACTGTGTTATTACCCCTAAGGCTTTCTTGAGCTGCTCTTCAGAAGGTCTGCCTGCTGTTTCAGGCTGATCCCGTCTATCCATGCCGTCCCCTCGATCTTATTGTCAAACTTGCCTGACCTCTCTCTTCTTATCTTTACTGTCACGGCCCTGCATCCAGCAGGGGTCTCAAAATCCAGTGAGACCTCTCTCCAGAAAGTTGTGCCGGTCATCGCATCTGTTTTTTTGTTTAGGCCGTTGCAGTTGTGGCCCTGCACATTTAAGATTATCCCGTTCGTTGTCGTGAGCGAATCTGTCTTTATATAGCTTCTGAGCGTGTATTTTGTGCCAGGGTCGACCCTGACCACCTGCTGGGCGATTGTTATATCAGGGTTGTGTTTTCCGTCA
>JAKAKQ010000152.1 GCA_021813425.1 Nitrospirota bacterium | reverse complement strand
CCATCATATCTATACTGCCGGCCTGAAGTTCGAGGAACATGGTTGCCGGATCAGGGATCATCCGGTAAATATATCTGTCGATAAAGGGTCTTCCTTCAAAATAATCCCTGTATGAATCAAGCATCACGTCCTGACCCGGCGTCCATTTAGTTAGTTTGTATGGACCGAGGCCGATAGGGTTTCTTCCGAATTCACTCTTTGTTATATCTTTGCCTTCAAGAAGGTGTCTTGGCAGAACAATCAGGTTCCCCCATGAGGTGAGGGCAGGGGCAAACGGTTTTTCATATGTCACCCTGAACGTATATTTATCAATGACCTCGGCTTTCTTAACCTGGAGAAAATCTTCCTTGTATGCAGTTGGGGTTTTTTCGTCTGTTATGGTCTTATATCCGAACATAACATCATCGGCTGTAAATTCAACCCCATCAGCCCATTTTACCCCTTTTCTCAGATGGAATGTGATAACAAGCCCATTCTCTTTGATATCCCAGGATTCTGCCAGATCCCCTATAACGCTGAGGTCAGTATCATATTTCACAAGACCGTTGAATATCAGACCGGAGACATTATGTGAAGCAGTGTCGCTTGCGAGCATAGGAATGAGGATACTCGGTTCTCCTATTGTCCCTTCCACTAAGGCATCGCCGTATACGGGCTCACCGATACTGTTCTTCAAATCTGCCTGGACCGCTGTCGGAGGCTTGGCTTTGCAACCTGCGAGGAAAAAGGTTGTTGAAAGAATAATAAGAAAAGAAAACATTATTTTCATATTTTGTTAAGAATACTTCAATTATTCCCTATTTTTCAATTCGAGAATGACTTAAATACATCTCTGTCCAAAATACTAATAAAGATGGCTGAATGCCGAATAAACAGAATGACGACTATTGGAACAGAGTTCGCTATGAATTACCTAAATAATTTTTAAGATATTGCCCGGTATATGACTCTTTTGACTTTATGATTTCCCTGGTATGACCCTCAAATATGATCCTCCCGCCCTTTTCCCCTCCCTCAGGGCCGAGGTCTACTATCCAGTCTGCGGCCTTGATGATGTCAAGATTATGCTCTATGACAAGCACTGTGTTGCCTGATTCGACAAGCCTGTTCAGTATATTGAGCAGGGCCTGCACATCAACGAAATGGAGGCCGACTGTGGGCTCATCAAGAACATAAAGATAATCCCCCTTAGATGTCATGCCCATCTCAGAACATATCTTGAGCCTTTGGGCTTCACCTCCTGAAAGGGTTGTCGCCGGTTGTCCAAGCCTCAGGTAGCCAAGTCCTGTGTCCATCATCAAGCCCAGTTTTGATCTAATATTAGGCTGGTCATCGAACAGCATAAAAGCCTCTTCGACAGTCATATTCAATATATCGCTTATGCTCTTATCTTTATATCTTATTCTTAATGTCTCAGGCTTATATCTTCTGCCTTCACATTTCTCGCACCTTATATAGAGGTTTTCGAAAAAATACATCTCCATCAGTTCATAACCCTCGCCCTTGCAGGTCTCGCATCTTCCACCCGGGACATTGAATGAAAAGAAACCAGGTCCATAGCCATATGCCTTTGCCTCTCTCTGCTCGGAGAAAAGCTTTCTTATGTGGTCAAATACCTTCAGATAGGTTACAGGATTTGAACGAGGGCTCCTTCCGATAGGGGATTGGTCAATAAGCCTGATACCCTTTAAATATTCTTCGCCTTCCCATTTTTTATAAGGCAGAGGCGGCTCTGTTTCAGACTTGAACTTTTTTAGAAGCGACCTGCAGAGTGTTTCTACCACAATACTGCTTTTCCCCGAACCTGATACCCCTGTTACCACACTTAGTCTTTTAAGCGGTATGCTGAAGTCGACCTCTTTTAAATTATTGCCGGCAGCGCCGTATACAGAAAGGACCTTGTCAGAAGGAAACCTTGATTTTGAAGGTATTTCGACTTTCTCTATTCCCCTCATGTATCTTGATGTCAGGGTATCGGACTTCATAAAATCAGACACAGGGCCTGAGAAAATGACCTCTCCTCCCTTGTGACCTCCGCCCGGGCCGAGCTCAACGATCCATTCAGCCGAATCTATTATCCCTCTGTCATGCTCGACAACAATAACTGTATTGCCGAGTTCTGAAAGTTCGTTCATTATCTTTGCAATCCTCTCTGTATCTCTTGCATGAAGTCCGACAGTCGGCTCATCGAGGACATAAAGTGTCCCTGTCAGTAAAGAGGCGAGCTGGTTTGAGAGGTTGATCCTCTGAAATTCACCGCCTGAAAGTGTTTTGCCATAACGGTCGAGCGTGAGATATTCGAGGCCGACCATTTTCAGGAACCTGAGTTTCATCATTATCTGGCGCAGCAGCTCTTTTGAGATGTCTTTCTTAAAAGGAGACAGGTCGATATCAGAAAAGAACTTTACAGTTTCAGAGACAGGCACCTGGCAGAGTTCTGCTATATCGAGTCCTGATAATCTGTATGCAAGGGCCTCTTTGCTGAGCCTTTTGCCCTTACAGAGGGGGCATGTAAAGCCCCTTCTGTATCTGCTGAGGAATACCCTGACATGGAGCTTGTACCTTCTTCCTTCCATGTCTTCGAAAAAATCATCGATGCCATAAAACCCGTCTGTGCCCTTGAATAAAAGGTTTTTTTCTTCCGGAGAAAATTCAGAATAAGGCTTATTTATGTCAAGCCCTGATTTTTTTTTTGCCTTTTCAATAAGTTGTTTTCTCCACCATCTGTACGCAGGCTTGTTCCACGGGTCAACAGCGCCCTTTGAAAGTGAAAGATTTTTATCGGGTATAATCAGGTCCTCATCATAACGGAGTGTGTTGCCAAACCCCTTGCATTCAGGGCATGCTCCAACCGGATGGTTGAATGAAAAAAGCAGAGAGGTCGGCAAAGGCAGTTCGATCCCGCACTCTTCACATGCGTTTTCCGCTGAGAAGCTGAGGACGGAAGACTTATTTGCTTCTTTTATGATGATGACTTTTATCTTCCCATTCCCTTCTTTCCAGGCCATCTCAATAGAATCAGACAACCTCGGTTCATCCTTTATGATGAGCCTGTCAAGGACTACTTCGAGTTTCGAGTTTCGAGTTTCGAGTTTAGGGGCGATATCTACTGTTTCACCGTCAATCCATACCCTGTGAAACCCGCGTGTTTTCAGGCTTTCTATCGGTTCTATCGTTTCAAAAACTACAATCGCCTTTTCACCAAGGTGATTCTCTATGAGTTCTGAAACGATCTGAGAGGAGTCCCATTTCCTGATCTCCTTGCCGCAATTCGGGCAGTAAGGTGTTGCAATCTTTGAATATAGAAGGCGGAAGAGTTCATAGAGCTCTGTAAGCGTGCCCACAGTCGAGCGCGACCCGCGCACCGGATTTTTTTGTTCAAGGGCAATGGCTGGCCTTATATTCAGAATTGCATCAACGTCAGGCCTGTCGAGTTTCTCAAGAAAAAGCCTTGCATATGTTGAGAGGGATTCTATAAAACGCCATTGTCCTTCTGCGAAGATGGTATCGAATGCAAGGGAGGATTTGCCTGACCCCGAAACACCGGTTATGGCGATGACCTTGTTATGGGGCAGACTGAGGCTTATATTTTTGAGGTTGTTCTGCCTTGCGCCTTCAATAATAAGTTCCTTCCTTGACATCCGATTATTTTAACATACAGGTTTGGATATTAGGGGGGGTGAGCGATGGCTTTTTAATTAAATCATGGTTGAGCGTGAGAATCCGTCTTCAATTTAATACCAGATTATCTCTCCTGCCTTATTCTTAACAGGCACTTTTCTCATCGTTATCTGTTTTTCCCAGTAGTGTCTGTTGTCTTTGTACCATTTAACGGTTTTTAATAGACCTTCTATAAATGAAACCTTTGCCCTGAATCCCAGCAGTCTTTCAGCTTTTTCAGTTGATGAGATGTGATTCTGGACCTGACCGAACCGGCTGTCCATAAAGGTCATGTATTCCTCATTAAGACCGAATATCTCGATGACCATCCTGGCAATGTCAAGGACACTTGTGTTTTTGCCCGTCCCTATATTCAATGCCTCGCCTCTTATCTTGTCTATGGGGGAATGTATTGCCATATCCACTGCCTCGGCTGTATCCTCGATAAAGAGCCAGTCCCTTGCAGCAGCGCCGTCGCCATGGATGGTGAGAGGTTCCATAATCCCTAATAAGCTCTGTAAGAGTAAAACCATTGTTGTTCATAATATCCCCTTTTTGTAGGCATTCAAATTTTATCCCTATTTATTCCTACCATTTTATCGATAATAAAAATAGGCCTGTACCTGGTCTCGTCAAAGCTCCTCCAGATGTATTCTCCGATGATTCCCAGCATAATCAACTGAATGCCTGATACTAATAATAGGACCACCATCAATGATGCCCAACCTTCTATAGCCTTCGCAAAGAACAGTCTGTTGATGATTACTATTGCGCTGTATATAAACCCTAAAAACGCGACGCCTATGCCGATGAAGGATATCATCCTTATCGGGAAATAAGAGAAAGACACAAAGGTGTCTATGAAGAGTTTTAGTTTTTTGCCGCGCGTCCATTTGGAAATGCCTTTTTTTCTGGAGTCTCTCTTATAAGGGACAAAGATTTGGTTGAATCCGCTCCACAGGATGAGGCCGAATACGGATGTGTTTTTTTCGCTCATGTGTGTAATTGAATCAACGACCTTTCTGTCTATTAGAAAGACATCTGTCCCTTTTTTAGGCATGTTCCTGAGGGCAAACCGCCGCACGAGGAAGTAATAAAGTTTCGAAAAGAGGCCTACGGTCTGCTCCTCTCCTTCTCGAACTCCCATGACGACTTCGTATCCCTTTTCCCATTGTTCAATGAATAGGTTAATCAGTTCAGGAGGCTCCTGCATGTCGGCTGATATAAAGGCGCAGGCGTCTCCTTTTGAACTCATCAGCCCTGCCAGACAGGCAGCATGGCTTCCGAAATTCCTTGAGAATTTTATGACCTTTACGCGAGGATCTTCTTGCGAAATTTTGCCCAAAAGATGAAATGTATCGTCTGTTGATCCGTCATCAACAAATATAAACTCAAAATTGTGGCTTAACTCTATCGATATGTCTGAAAGACGTTCATAGAGCAGTTTGATGTTCTGCTCTTCGTTTAATACAGGGATTATAACCGAGATTAGCGCCATTATTGTCTCTTTTTTACCACTTTTGCCGGCACTCCAGCAGCAATAGAATAAGGCTCTATATCTTTAGTAAGTACTGCCCCTGCCCCTATAATAGAGCCTTCGCCAACTGTTACACCAGGCAGGATTATTGAATTAACGCCGATATCGCAGTCTTTGCATATCTTTACCTGTTTTATAACAAGGTCAGTGCTGATAATAGGTACATCAATAGGCAACCCTGTATGTTCAGAGCCAAGAACTTTTGCCCCCGGCCCCCATCCGACATTATCCTCAATTATCAAGTCTCTTGCGTCAAAATAGCTCTGAGGCCCTATCCATACTTTATTGCCGACAATGCACATCCCGTCTTTCCGGCCTTGTATGACAGTGTTAGAGCCGATAAAAACTCCGTTGCCGATCTCTATGGTCTCCGGGTGTATAAAAGACACCCCTGGCGCGATATTTATTCCATTGCCGACTTTCTTCAGCAAGGTTTTAATAAGTATTCTCCTCATAAGATAGTCAAACCTGCTTTCACCGAACTTGAATCTATCATAGAGCATAATGCGTTCTTCAGGAGAGAACTGCCCGGATAAATGCGCCGCAAAAGAAGTTTCATGCCCGGGATCGTCTCCGATTGGCTGATTGCTGAAAGCTGCTTTAATAATTTTTTCCATAATTACCTTTGCAAAGACACTGATATGTATTCGTGCGGGAATGCTTTAATAGAGGTGTATATTGTTTTCCCGGCATTATTATATGCGCTATGAATCATCTCTTTAAATTTTTCCTCCCTCATCTTAAACGGTCCCCTGTCAAGTTTTGCGAGGGCATAACCTATCACATTTAATCTATTCGACGGCACGAGGCCGTCCACTATCAGAACATGCCCTCCGGTCTTGCATACGCGCCACATTTCCTTCAGCATCTTTTCGCGGCTGCCTGCGTCCAGATGGTGCAGCACGCCGAGTGTGAAAACAAGGTCGAATGTCTCATCCTCGAATTTCAGCGCTGTGGCATCACCGAGTTTAAAGGTGCCTTTTTTATCAGCCCTTGCTTTTTTAATGTACCCTTCATTTATATCAATCCCCGTGTATTCGCCTTTAAAACAGTCTGTAAACAACCCTGTGCCGCAGCCGACATCAAGCACTTTATTATAGCTTATATCTTTTAACTGTGCTGCTATGGTCTCTCTTAGCAGCTTATAAACCCTGCCCCCTCCAAGCAGCTTCTGAGTTATATCATATGCCGCAGGATTTTCAAGCGCCTTATAGAGTATTTTCAGCATAAGATATTGCGGACATTATCTATCACATGCCTGACTTCATCATCTGCCATTGAAGGGTAAAGAGGCAGTATTATTGTGTTCTCAGTTATCCTTTCTGTCAGCAGCAGGATTGCATTATGCCTGCTGTAACAGGGTTCTCTATGGATCGCCATTACACCCCTTCTTGAAGAAATGCCTTTTTCAAGCAGCCTCTGCATGAGTTCATTCCGATTCACCGGCGCATTGTCGAGCAATTCAACCCAATATGACTGATAGTTGTGCTGCACATATTCCGGAACTTCAGGAACCCGCAGGCAGGATATTTTTGAAAAAGCATTATTGTATTTCCCGGCAATCGCACGTCTTATCCTGAGGATATCAGGAAGCTTTTTCATCTGCACAATCCCCATGGCTGCCTGCATATCCGTCATTCTATAATTATACCCTATCTCAGGGTAGCTCTCTATGATTATCTTTTGTGATGTATGCCTCTCTAAATCCGAGACTGACATGCCGTGATGCCGGAACCTTCTTAATCTTTCAGCAACCTCTGAGTTGTTGGTTGTGATCATTCCGCCTTCTCCGGTTGTGATTACTTTGCGCGGATGGAAGCTGAAGCACGCAGTATTCCCATGTCCGCCTATGCGCTTTCCCTTATATTCAGAGCCGATGGCGCAGGCAGCATCCTCGATAACTATAAGGTTATGCTTTTGAGCTATTGCATTTATTGAATCAATGTCAACAGGAAGCCCCATCTGGTGGACAGGCATTATAGCTTTTGTCTTTTTGGTGAGGGCAGCTTCGATCTTGTTGATATCCATATTGCAGGTTTCAGGGTTGATATCCACAAAGACCGAAGTTGCGCCGCAGTGAACGACTGAATTCGCAGTGGCGATAAAAGAGAGAGAGGGGACTATGACCTCGTCGCCGGGGCCGATGCCTGAGACCGCAAGCGCCGCGTGGAGGGCGGTTGTGCAGGATGTTGTCGCAACGGAATATTGAGCGCCCACATAATCAGCGAAGATTTTTTCAAATTCCGCCACTTTCGGTCCCTGAGATATCCAGCCGCTTGCTACAACATCTGCAACAGCTTTCTGTTCCTGCTCATCGAGATACGGTTTTGCAACCTCGATCCGCATTATCACTCCCAGTTAAAGACTTTATCCTGTTTCAGAAGTCCCTCATAGTCATAACCCTGTGCCTTGAACCATCCTATGTATTGCTCAATGCCATTTTCTATGTCTATTAAGGCAGTGTATCCAAACATATCTCTTGCTTTTATGACGCCTGCATGGTGCCGCAGGACATCGCCGGGCCTGCCGGTTTCATAAACTGGCTTTATATCTTCCTTGTCGAGCTTTTTTGAAATGATATCAGCAAGTCTGTTTACACTGACTTCCTGACCCCTTGCTATATTCACCGCCTGTCCAATCATCTTGTCGCATTCAGAAGCCATCAGGATACCTTGCACAGTGTCTGTAACATAAGTGAAATCCCTTGTCTGCGTTCCATCACCGAATATCACAGGAGAAGCATCGCATAAGTATCTCAGTGCGAACTTGGGGATTACCTCGCTGTAAGTGCCTTCAAAATGAGAGCGCGGGCCATAGGTGTTAAAAGGTCTGACAACCATGCTCTCAAGACCGTAAGTTTTGTGATATGCGAGCGTATACATCTCTCCGGCAGCCTTGCTTGCGCCATACACGGTCATGGGATTGAGAGGGTGGTCTTCGTTCATCGGAACAGTAACAGCAGAGCCATAGACCTCTGAGGATGAGACATATACAAGGCGCTTGATCCTGTTTTTAAGAGACGCAATGCACAGGTTGAGGGTCCCGGTTGCATTGACTTCGTGGTTTATCTCAGGGTCTTTTATCGAGACCCTGAGGCATTGGACAGCCAAATGATAGGCAATATCTATATCTTTTGTGATGTCAATCAAAAGTTTTTTGTCGCGGACGTCACCTTCAATGATCGTTACATTCTTATTGTTCAGATGGTCTTTGAGGTTCTCTCTTTTGCCTGATGTAAAATTATCAAGCACAATGACGCTTTTGTTTTGCGATGAGAGGAGGTCAACGAGATGGCTTCCTATAAATCCTGCTCCGCCTGTGACTAATACCCTAAGCCCTTCGACTTTCACCTTAAAGTACCCTCTTTTCTGTTATTCCGGTTTGCCTGCCTGCCGGAAGGCAGGTCCGGAATCTTTCCTGAAAACCCCCTGAATACCCCTTTTTTAAGAGGGGATAGGAAGGATTCCCGACAAGCTGGAATGATATTGAGATAATTTTTATTCTCCTTTGTGTCTCTTTGAAGCATGTGTGTTTCATACGCCTTTATAGAACTCCCTTACCTTGCCGGATACATGTTCGACATCAGCATCGGTCAACTCCGGGTATATAGGGAGAGATAATATCTCTTCGCATATTTTTTCAGTAACAGGCATGTCCCCCTTTCTGCATCCGTAAGCCTTGCATGCCTCCTGCAGATGCGCAGGGTTTTTATAATGTATGCCTGTGCCTATCCCGGCATCTGCCAGATGCTGCATGAGTTTATCTCTTTCCTTGCTTCTTACAACATACAGGTGGTACACATGCTTTCTCCCACTTGCCTCAACAGGGAGGATCAATGGAGTATTACATAAGAGTTCATTATAGCCGGCTGCGACAGCCCTGCGTGAATTAGTGTACTCTTCCAAGCGCTTGATTTTTACCCTGAGTATTGCAGCCTGAATCTCGTCAAGCCTGCTGTTATAACCCATCACTGAATGTTCGTATTTTGAAACATGGCCGTGGTTTCTGAACAGCCGTGCTTTTTCAGCGATATCCGGGTCATTAGTTGTGATGATGCCGCCTTCGCCGTAGCTTCCGAGATTTTTTGTATAATAGAAGCTGAAACACCCGGCAACGCCAATGCTGCCGCATCTTTTGCCTGAATATTCAGCGCCGTGCGCCTGACATGCGTCTTCGATGACTTTTAGTCTGTGCCTCCGTGCTATGTCTAAAATAGGACCCATCTCAGCGGACTGTCCATACATATGCACAGGGACAATCGCCTTTGTCTTTTTCGTAATCTTTTTCTCTATCAGCAAAGGATCAATATCATATGTAGCGGGATCTATGTCTACGAATACAGGCACTGCGCCGGCACATGAAATTGCCTCAGCAGTAGCAAAAAAGGTATGCGCTGTTGTTATTACCTCGTCGCCGGATTTAATGCCTGCTGCCATCAGAGCTATTGCTATGGCATCTGTCCCTGAACCGGTTCCAATGGCATGTTTGGTTCCGCAGTATGCAGCGAACTCCTGCTCCAATGACTGGACATTCGGGCCGAGGTTAAGGTTCATCCCCGCAAACACATCCTCCAACGCTGCCATTACTTCAGATTTAATCGGTCCAAAGCCTGCTTTTAGATCAACAAATGGAATTTTTCTTATCTCATCCATCTTCTTTATGGTAGGGCGGCCATAAGTACGGACGCTCAAAAAAACCAGGAGGACAGGTCAGTTCATCGATTTTCTTAATGACCTGAGCCGGATTTCCGGCAACAACTGAATTCTCAGGCACATCTTCAACGACAACCGAACCTGCGCCTATAAGGCTGTTTCTGCCAATCTTCACGCCCGGAAGGATAGTTGAGTTCGCGCCTATCCTTGCCAGGTCCTCAACTATAGCCCCGCCCTTACAGTCCTTGTATTTTGGACATCCCATCGGATGCGGATCATCTGTGAAAACAACATTTGGTCCGACAAAGACATTTCTGCCTATAACGACCATTTCCATGAAACAGTTGCTGTGTATCCTGCTGTTATCTCCTATTTTATTGCCAAATTCAAGCACAGAATTTGTGCCTATGCTGACATTATTGCCGATAATGTTATCTTCTCTAATCGAAACTCCCTGCCCTGTCTGAAAATTATCGCCGATAACGCTTCCGGCATAAATAGTTGTGAAGGGCCTGATATGGGAATTGGAACCTATTTGAAGCTTTCTCTCACCGTCATTAGACCCCCTCGGCGGCTTACCGATAATGCATGGTTCATCAATAGTTGTTGCGGCTCCGATTTCAACATTAGGATAGACAGTATTGGTCATATCTTGATGAGCGATCCTTTTTTTTCCAAGGATTTTTGAGCAGCTTCAAGGAGTTTGACAACATTCAGGCCGGATATGCCGCCTGTTAGAGGTTTTCTTTTGTTTTGTATGCAGTCTACGATATGCGCCACTTCAACCCTAAGGGCTTCGGCGCTCTCGATTTTCGGCGCATACATATCGCCAATCCTGTACTGGATGAGATTTTTGTATATTTTATCCTTTGGCGCATCCAATAACTTAATTCCTTTATCATAGACTTTGACTTTTTCATCAGGGCTGAGGTCATCGAAGACGACCATCTTTTTGCTGCCTCCGATCATGATCCGCCTGATCTTAACCGGAGACATCCAGTTCACATGGAAGTGGGCTATCAGCCCGCTCTTGAACTTTACCGCAACATAGGCAATATCCTCTATCTTGCCATGCACCCTGCTTGCGCCTGTTGCAGATACGGATACAGGTTTTTCATCAATCAAATAGTCCATTACAGAGAAATCGTGAGGCGCAAGGTCCCAGATGACATTGACATCATGCTGGAAAAGTCCAAGGTTCACCCTCACCGAATCAAAATAAAGCATATCGCCAATGTCACCCGAAGACATTAATTTTTTAATGTGCTGTACTGCGCCTGTGTATATAAATGTATGATCAACAAAAAGCATCAGATTATTTTTTTCTGTCATCTCAATGAGCTGTTCTGCATGTGCTGCATTCGATGTCATGGGTTTTTCTAAGAGGACATGCTTGCCGGACTTAAGGGCGTCCATGGCTAATCTAAAGTGGCTTGATACCGGAGTTGATATTGCGATTAATTGTATGTCAGCGTCGTTAAGCACATCTTTATAATCAGAAGTAGTTTTAATATTCGGGTTCTTAATCCTTGAGTATTTCAATCTCGAATCATCCAGATCACATACATAAGAGACGGCAGTTGAAGGATTCTCATTAAAATTCCTTGCGAGATTCGGACCCCAATATCCATAACCTATAATTCCGACATTTATCATTTAATTCAGTTATCTATGCTGTGTTGAGATATCTAAAAGTATTCAATTCCCCAATACGCCGCTCGTTGTTTATAATATATTATGGCTAACTGCAATATCAAGGAATGGCTGCTTGCGTACCCGAGAATTAATCAGAAAAGTTTCCGGTTCCATTTGATGTCAATCGTATCCTTTTTCGGGTAATTTGTGGGTGGTAAGTGTAAGAGGATTGAAAGGCTATCTATGGTCGCACATAGTATAATATCTGTATAATAGAGGTGTCATGTCGAAGACAATAAAGATTATCAACATCGCGGTCTTTTGCATCTGGATTGCCTTGCTCGCCCTGCTCCTTCACAGACAGTACGCAGGCGCACCTATGGAAAAGCAGCAGGCATTGAAGGGACCTGTCAGCAAAGCAGCGCATTGGTATGACATTTATTCAGGTACTAAAAAAATCGGTTCCGCCAGTTATGTGTTTGAATGGGTAGGTGATGAGATTATCATCAGGTATGAGCAGAAAATGGAGATTAAGAAAGAGGACGGAGAAAAAATTCTCATCGACAGCTATCGATGTCTGAGCAATTCCTCTTATGCGATAAAGTCTTTTGAGTATTCGTCCCATTTCGAAGATGAAAAAGGAATAAAAGTCACCGGAGAAGTGGATTCTGATGCCGTTGTTTTCTACCTTGAGTCTTCAGAAAAAAGGAAAACCTATAGGGCATCAACAAAAGGAAAGGATATTTACCTTCCCACGACATTCATCCCGGCCATTATTCAAAAGAGCCCGTCTCCAGGTTCTGTTTTTGCCATCTCTATGTTGGACTTTGTCAATGTTTCCATATATGACGTAAGGGTTATTGTGGAAGAGATTAGACCCGTTAAATTGGGGACTCAAGTTGTCAGTTACTATAAAATAAGAGCGGGACCCCAGATCTTTTGGAGCAATGAGAAAGGGATTACCGTAAAAGAGGAATACCCTGGGGGAATAACCTATTATTCGCAGACTGAAACAATAGCGAAAGACCCTAAGGACAGAGTCCTTTTCGACTCTATTTCCCTGCCGTTCCTCAGATCAAACAAGATTCTTGCGGATGCGGAGAACCTGAAATCGCTCAAGGTGAGGATTAAGGGATTTCATTTAGATCCAAGCACTTACGACAAAAGTCTTGTTACGCTTTTGAATGATACTCTCATCATCCGGAAGGGGGGTCACGAAGAGTTAAAGAAGAAAAGTTATCCTTTACCTTGCAAGGATGAAGCGGTGAGCCGCTATCTCAGGGCAGATAACTGGGTTCTCAGTGATGACAAAACACTAAAAGGGAATGCTCTGAACATGGCTGTTACGGAAAAGAATGACGCATTTCGTCTTGCACGTTATCTGAACTCTAATCTCTACTTTACCGTAAAGACTATGCCACTTTTTGTCCTGACAAACTCGCTGGACATATTCAAATCAAAATTTGGTGACGATCTCCAGAGGACCGTCATGTTTGCGTCCTTTGCACGCGCAGCCGGACTGCCCACCCGCCTTGTGGGGGGGCTTGTGTATAGGGATGGATACTTTTATTTTCATACATGGCCTGAAGTCTGGTTCGATAAGTGGATATCCATTGATCCTACGCTGGCGCAGTTTCCGGCTGATGTGACTCATGTACCTTTGAGGGAGGGCACATTGAAGGACATTACTTCCATGACTGAAGGATTAAAATCACTCAAGCTTGAGATTCTGGAGGCATTATGATAGAAATACAAGATTGCACAAAGAGATACCGTGAACTTGTTGCTGTGAATAACCTCTCACTCAGTGTAGGTGAGTCCGAGATCTTTGGCCTCTTAGGGCCAAATGGCGCAGGGAAATCCACGTTGATAAAGATGATGGTGGGATTGATGAAACCTGATGCAGGCTCTATTAAAATCGGAGGATACGACATCAGCGCTGACCCGGTTAATGCTAAGAAGATCATGGCATATGTGCCTGAGAAAGGTTATATTTACGAAAAGCTTACTGCATGGGAATACCTGACCTTCATCGGCGGTTTATACGCCATTGACAATTTGACACTCGAAAAAAATGCCGCTGAATATTTGAAAATATTAGGGCTCTTGGAGTGGAGGGATGAAGTTATAGGCAATTTTTCCATGGGAATGAAACAGAGGCTGCTGCTCACATCCGCGTTTATGAGAAATCCGAAGGTTATTATCCTCGACGAACCTCATAACGGCCTTGATCCCAAGGGAGTCAGACTGCTTAAGGATATTCTATTCAGACTGAAAAATGAGGGTACTGCAATTATACTTTCTACACATATCATAGCCATCGCCGAACAGATTTGCGACAGAATCGCCATTATTAACAGGGGTTCTGTGGTTGCCCAAGGCACGAACGAAGACCTGAGACATTACGCAAAGTCTTCTGATAAAGATCTCGAAGATATATTCCTCCGCTTAACTTCTGATTATGAAATTCTACGGGACCGCTTATGAAGGAAATATTTGTTCTTCTTGCCCCTTTTTTTTGGTCTGTAAAAAATGACATCACCCGGCTTTCTCGATCTTTTTACCGAAAGGTAGTTTTTTATGCCGCATCGGGCGGCATCTTCCTCTTCCTTTTTACCCGACTCCTCAATATCGGCATGGCAAAATTACAGAGCATGTCTGCTGAGGTTTTCGGCATCATCCTCATTAAGGGCTATTCTCTTATTTTCATGATTGTTTTTTTTATACAGATTGTAAATGGATTCATCATTTCCTTGAACACTTTTTTCCAGGCAAGAGACCTGGAAGTTATCTT
>JAKAKQ010000229.1 GCA_021813425.1 Nitrospirota bacterium | reverse complement strand
AACGTAGCATCGTTATTGATCAGCTCGTCAATGCTGTTTCTGTGAGCTTCTGTCGTCTTTGGGCTGAATTCGGCCTCGTAATTTCGCATATATTGGAGTACGGACTTTGAAGTGTCATATGGGTCTTTGGAAACAAGGAATTGCTCGAAGGCCGCCAGATCAGTCGAAGTGACATCGGCGTTCCAGAGTCCAAACAGATCGGATTCTCGATAACGGCGATTGGCAATGCCCTGGCTTCGGGTGCCTCACCCATTCCTCCTGTATCGAATCAAATACCATGCCCTAAGCCGATCATCGTTGATAATTGCATCGGCTATACTCAATCACCATCCGGCGTTCTACTTATTGCATCTGTAAATGCTTTTCTTCTTGCGGTGATTTCGGCCAACGTCATTGTGTCATCCACAATGCCAAGCTCATTGAGAACAAGCAGTAGATAATCCGTATTCTCAATGTTAAACCCGTACCCGATAGTCTATTTTTTATAAAAATAGCTTACCTCTCTTTTATTGTCAACAAGTAATTTATCCGAACAATAAATAAAATAACCGGCGGGTTCAGCGGCGGATGAGGCTCATTGCTATGTTCGTCCCCATCCCCTGAGCATAGCCAAGCTGTATCATAAGCATGGCAAGCGGCTCCAGATATCTGGCGCTTTTCAGAGGACCTGAGTCCATAGGTTCAAACCCGACGTCGCTGATCAGCTTCGAGACGACCGATTTGGCACCGCTGTCATCACCGCAGTAAAACATGGTCGGTCTTCGGGAGCCGTACAGACGCGAATTCGAATGATAGACTTCCGCAAAGACGGTATTGAATGCCTTTACAACTCTTGCTCCGGGAACCATCCTTGCGATCTCTTCGGCAGCAGAGGTCGTGTGACCGATTGCAAGGCCGCTTAAATCCTCTTTCAACGGGTTGGTGCAATCTATTACGATCTTGCCTTCCATCGGACCGGCGGCTTTAAGAGCATCTTTTATATCCGCCCACCTGACAGAAATGAGAATAATCTCACTCGATGCCACCGCCTCTGCAGGAGTTCCTGCCCTTGCATTCGGGACTGCTCTTGCCAGATTTTCCAATTTATCCTTACTGCGCGAATAACTGAAAATGACCTGATGTCCCTTCTTGGCCCATATCCTGCCGAGGCCGCTTCCCATATTACCTGACCCGATAATGCCGATATTCATGCTGATTTCATCATACTATTCTCTTCCGGAGATAGCAAGGAAATTTATCCATTTCATCCTTACTGTCCAGAATAAATTTATTAAACCGGCAATCAAATAAATATACGAATATCCAGTAACGCTGTCATTCCGGCTTGTCCGGAATCTATCTTTGTTTCTCAGAAGGATTCCCGACCTCCCGAAGGCATTCGGGATTGCGGGAATGACAACGCTAAGGTATAAACTTGCCGAAGTGAATAAATCATCTTTCTTCAGTTTTTATTTTGGACAGATATGGCATTTCATATAACCTATGGCTTCCAGTATTCAATAAATTTTCCTTCTTTTGTAATCCAGACGACATACGGCGCATCTCTTACATCGCCTTTTTCATTGAATTTTATCCTTCCGATCGCTCCATTGAATTCCAGGGAATGCAGCTTGTCAATTATCGTATTCCCCTCAGTTGTATTTGCCTCCTTTATTGCAGACAGCATTATATTTGCAGCGTCAAATGCATATATCGAATATGGTCCAAGCTCCCCGTATTTTGCCCTGTACTTTCCTATGAATTCTTTTGCAGTAGGAATATTTTGGGGATCAGGACTGAAAGTCAGATAAGTGCCTTCAGCAGCCTGAGCGCCTGCTATCTCGATAAACTTCGGATCGATCGAACCATCACCGCTCATGAACGGCGCTTTTAACGCAAGTTCCCTGGCCTGTCTGACAAGAAGGCCCATCTCAGGATAGATGCCTCCGAAAAAAATCAGGTCGGGTTTCTTCTCACGCACTGCTGTCAGTATGCTCTTGAAATCCTTGTCTCCCTGAACTATGCCTCCATAGTAAATAACCTCAGCTTTATTGCCGAGCGATTTTCTGAACTCATCGGCAAGTCCCTGTCCATATGTTGTCTTGTCATGGATAACAGCCACCCTTCTGATCTTCAGCTGGCCGGTTACAAAATCAGCGCCCACTCTGCCCTGCTGGTCATCCCTGCCGCAAACCCTGAATATATTTTTGTAACCTTTTTCTGTAAGCTGTGGATTTGTCGAACCAGGTGAGATCATCGGGACACCGGCCCGGTTATAGACATCCGATGCAGGGATCGAACAGCTCGAATTGAAATGCCCTATAACACCCGCAACGCCATTATTGACCATCTTGTTTGCAACGGACACCGCCTGCTTGGGGTCATGCTGGTCATCCCCTATCATCATTTCTATTTTTTTACCGAGCAGACCCCCCTTTGAATTCCATTCCTCAACAGCAAGGGAAACCCCGTTCTTAAAGTCCATCCCCATCTTGCTCTGGTCCCCTGTCATCGGACCTGCTACGCCGATTTTTATTACATCGCCTTTTTTCTGACAACCTGTTAAAACAATCCCGACCAGAAAGAAAACCACAAGAAATTTTTTCATCTCTTACCCCTTTATCTATTTAATATCTCTTAATGTCTTTGTTTATTAAGAATTTAACAAGCCTCTCTGCGTTCTCGGCTATTTCTCCCCTGCAGATTGCCGTTGCCATTGCAACTGCATCGGCACCAGCATTAATAACTGATTCAATATTCTCAAGGTTGATGCCGCCGATTGCAACAACAGGAACACTTACATTTTGTTTGATAATCATGAGTTTGTCAACCCCAACCGGCGCTCCTGCATCCTTTGTCGTGGTATGGAACAGAGGACCGAAACCTATATAATCTGCTCCTCCTGCCCCTGCCTCTTTTGCCTGCTCCAGATTGTGAGTTGAGATGCCGATAATCTTCTTCCCCATGATCTTTCTGGCCTCTTTAAGGGGAAGGTCATCCTGACCGAGGTGAACACCGTCTGCATCTGCTGCAAGGGCTATGTCTGCGTGGTCATTGATTATGAGCATTGCATCGAAATGCCTTGTCAGTCTTCTCAATTTTAAGGCCTCCTCATATATCTCTCTCCTTGTAAAGTCTTTCTCCCTGTACTGAATGAATTTTATACCGGCCTTCAGGACAGTAAACACCGTCTCGTATAACGGCTTATTACAATACGTCTTATCAGTTATAAAGCATATTCCGTTAATATACATTTAGCCCACTTAATTCATAAATTTTTCCGAATACAGAAAGGACATAGCATCCTTTCGCCATTATCATGGTTTATGAATTATCCGGGTTAAAATTTATTTTATATATTATGGAGCCCCAAAGGAAAATCAATTCGATATAGTCCCGGCTTCCTTATCTTTGGCAGGAAACTCTGTCCCGGTTATTACCCTGTCAAGGATCTTACTCAGTTCGGTTACCTTGTAAGGCTTGGAAATAACGCCGCTGAAACCATATCTTCTGAAGTCAGACATTTCAGGGTTATTTGAATATCCGCTGGACACAATCGCCTTAATATCAGGGTCTATTTCAAGGAGGCCCTTTATAGCTTCCAGGCCACCCATTCTACCCGGGACTGTCAAATCCATGATAATGGCGTCAAAAGGCTGTGATGATTCTTTCGACCTTTTGTAGAGTTCGATCGCCTCTTCGCCATCTACGGCAAACTCAACCTGATAGCCGAGTCGTTTCAATATCTTCCCGGCTGTGTTCCGCACCATCTCCTCATCATCCATAAACAGGACTCTCCCTTTTCCTGAAACAGGCCTTTCTTCTTCAGCAGCAGGTGCAATGTCATTTTTCTGTGAAGCATGTAGATAGATGGTAAAGGCTGTACCCTTCCCGATCATGGAGTTTACCGTAATCAAGCCATCGTGTCTTTTTATTATGGAGTAACATATTGCAAGACCGAGCCCCATCCCTTTCTGGGAGCCCATATTTTTTGTTGTAAAGTATGGATCAAATATTCTTGAAAGGTGCTCTTCTGCAATTCCAATTCCTTTATCTTCAAATGATATCTTAACGTATTTCCCTTTTAATAACGGCAGGTTATTTTCTGCCCCAACAGTAAAGTTGTTAGCCTTAATTATAACTGAACCGCCTTCCGGCATGGCATCCCTCGCATTCAGGACAAGGTTATGGATTACCTGGCTTATCTGTCCCCTATCGACCTCAACAAGCCAGAGGTCTTTTGAAAACTCAAAATTACAGGTGACATTAGAACCCCTCAAGGCAAATGAAACAGACTCTTTTACGATATCGGCTATGCGGATAGTCTTTTTGACAGGGTCACCGCCTCTGGAAAAAGTAAGCAGCTGCTGTGTCAGGTCTTTTGCACGGATAGAAGCATTTTCAGCATCTGTCAGCAGACCTGAAATCTCATCCTCTTGCGTAACATAATCCTTTGCCAGATCGATATTCCCTAAAATAGCTGTCAGCAGGTTATTAAAGTCATGGGCAAGACCGCCGGCTAAAATACCGAGTGATTCGAGTCTCTGTGCCTTTATCAGTTCTTCTTCAACTTTTTTTCGTTCTGCTATCTCATTCTGAAGTTTTGTGTATCCATCTTTCAGCGCAATGCTCATCGCATTGAAATTATTGGCAAGCTCGCCGAATTCGGTCTTATCCTTATATAAGATAGTGTATCCGAGATCTCCTGAGGCAATCACCCTTGTTGCATTTACCAGTTCACTAACAGGACGCGTTATTGATCTTGTTATCTTAATCGCCGCAATTATGCCGGCAAGAAAAGTGAATATAATTGTAACAAAAAGGATCGACTGTGCCTTGTTCACCTTCTCCAGGGCAGACTTTGTCAATAACCCCAGTCTCTTGTTCGCATCAAAGGACATCTCCTCAGAGGTAAAGAGGAGTTTGTCGCCGATAGCTGCTGCATCGAGCTTTAATCTGTCTATCTTTTCCGTATCTGCAGAAGCAGTAATATAATAGCTCAGGGCATTCTGGTATTGTATTATAATTGACTGGATATCCTCCAGGCGTTTTGTTATTTCGGGTTTATGATGACAACTCATGCAGCCCTTGGCGGCATCATCGAGTTTGGATACATGGGACACAATCGAATCGAGTGTATGGCTCAGCGGTGTACGCAGTGTGTAAAGGTCTGATTGTACGGTCTGGGTTCTTATAACAAGATTCTTTCTGAGGTCCTCGATCTTATGGAGTTCAATAAGGCGGTTGAACTCGGTTGTGGTATTTTTTATGTACAATGATGAAAGTATTACACCAAAGGAAAAACATAAGAGCATGAAAATCATAAAGAACGTAATTTTCCGTCTCATTAAAAATTTTCCCCTTCCGAGATCTATTAATAAAAGATCTCGGATAACATCTATATTTTATATAAGCATTTTCAAATATGCATTTGCAACAGGAAATTTCAGTTATGGGAATCCAGTCAATGGAATATATTAATGACTTATCTGCCGGGAAGTATCGAACCCTCGGTAAAGAATATGCCTGCGACTGCTGATGTCATAAGGCACGCAAGTGTTGTTGCTATTAGGGATCTGAAACACACGGGAGAGAAACTTATTTTTCTGGTTTAACTAAAGATTGCTTTGAACCGTTCATCTTCTCTAAAAAGCCTGTATTAAAATCACCTTTTATAAAATCAGGATCGTTGAACACCTTTTTATGGAACGGTATTGTAGTCTTTATGCCTTCGACTATAAACTCATCAAGCGACCTTCTCATCCTGGCGATGGCCTCAGCTCTGTCCCTTCCGTGAACAACAAGTTTTGCTATCAGTGAATCATAGTGAGATGGGATGACGCAACCGTTATAGGCTGCGGTATCGACCCTTACCCCAGGGCCACCAGGCAAAGCAAGGAAGGTTATTTTCCCTGGAGAAGGTATAAACCTCTCCGGATCCTCTGCATTGATCCTGCATTCAATGGAATGGCCTGAAAGTTTTACCTGTGTCTGCTTAAGTTCTATAGGCAATCCTGCAGCTATTTTTATCTGCTCCTTAACTATGTCTATACCGCTGACATATTCTGTAACAGGATGTTCTACCTGGAGTCGCGTGTTGATTTCCATAAAGTAGATATTGTCTTCAAGGTCGACAATGAACTCGACTGTGCCGGCATTCTTGTATTTAAGGGCCCTTGCCGCCTTGACAGCATATTCCCCGATCTTTTTCCTGAATTTTTCCGTAGCAACTGGTGAAGGGGATTCCTCTATCAGTTTCTGATGTCTCCTTTGTATTGAGCAATCCCTTTCCCCTAAATGGATAATATTGCCCTTTGAATCACCCATGATCTGGACCTCTATATGTCTCATCTCGGGGATAAACTTCTCTATATAAATTTCTCCGTTGCCGAATGCCGCAAGCGCCTCTCTCTGGGACATGAAATAAAGCTTTTCGAGTTCGGTCTCATCTTTGGCCACCCTCATCCCCCTGCCGCCGCCGCCTGCAGATGCCTTCAGTATTACAGGGAAGCCTATTTTCCTGGCGGATTTTAATGCTGATTCCTCTGATACAACAGAACCATCGCTTCCCGGGACAACAGGGATACCCCTGCGTTTCATTATCTGTCTTGCCTTTGCCTTATCTCCTCCAAGTCTTATGCTTTCCGGTGAAGGTCCGATAAAAGTTATCCCCGATGTGATGCATGCCTCTGCAAAATGAGGGTTTTCGGATAAAAAGCCGTATCCGGGATGGATGGCCTCTGAATCGGTTATTTCAGCGGCGGTAAGGATACTGGGGATATTGTTATAACTCTGTGCAGTATTTGCAGGCCCTACACATACTGATTCATCAGCAAGTCTGGTATGGAAAGAATCTTTATCGACATCAGAATATACCGCGACAGTCTTGATATCGAGTTCCTTGCATGCCCTTATTATCCTGACCGCAATCTCTCCCCTGTTTGCGATCAATATTTTTTTAAATAATTTCATAAAGGTTCGATAAGGAAAAGCGGCTCGCCATATTCAACAGGCTGTCCATTTTCAACAAGCGCCTTGACAATAATACCGTCGGCTTCACTCTCGATCTCGTTCATGAGCTTCATAGCCTCGATAATGCAGAGCACCTGTCCTTTTTTCACCCTCAACCCTGCTTCTACAAAAGGCGGGGCATCCGGAGAAGGCGATCTGTAGAATGTTCCGACTATCGGGGAGGTAACTGTAATAAGCCTCTGTGTCTCTTCCTCGGTTTCTTTGATAATAGTGCTTTGGATCGGCGCTGTTTTCTGGGTGGGCATCTCCAGAGAAGTAAAAAACTTTTCCCTCCTGATCCTGACCTTTGTACCTTCTTTTTCTATCTGCAATTCTGTAATGTCAGTTTCCTTGAGAAGTTCAATGAGTTTTTTTAAATCCTCAAGTTCCATTATTTTACCCTTTCTATGTATTCTGACGTCCTCGTATCCACCTTAATGGTATCCCCCTCGTTTATATGAAAAGGGACCCTGACTACAGCTCCGGTTTCGAGCGTGGCAGGTTTCCCGCCTCCTGATGCAGTGTCGCCCTTAAATCCAGGGTCTGTCTTTGCAACAACGAGTTCAATAAAGGTCGGAAGTTCAACATTTAACGGCGAGCCTTTATAATAGAGGATCTTGACCTCCATGTTCTCCTTCATGAAGAGTTTTGCATCTCCTAATTGTACCAAGGTCAGAGGGACCTGTTCGTATGTTTCAGAATCCATAAAATAATATAATTCATCCTGCATATAAAGGTATTGCATCTTTTTTTCCTGGAGTTCAGGGGTCGGGAGCTTTTCCCCTGACCTCATCGTCTCCTCTACAACCCTGCCTGTTCTCATGTTCTTCATCTTTGTCCTTACAATAGCCCCGCCTCTGCCCATCTTTACATGCTGAAAATCCACTATCTCATAAGGGTCGTCTTTAAACTCAACCTTCAAGCCTTTTCTGAAATCACTTGTCGAAATCAATTATCTATTTCCTCCAATGTTTAGTCTTAAAACCATCAGACTGCAAAAACATATAGTCTTAATGCATCACCGCGAATTCCCTTGGCAGGGATGTAAGGACACTGCATCCGCTCTTTTCAGCAACCACCATATCTTCAATCCTGACACCGCCAAGTCCCGGCAGATAAATCCCGGGTTCTATGGTAAAGACCATTCCTGTTCTGATGGTCTCTGTCCCGATCCTGGAGATACGCGGCAACTCATGGATATCGAGCCCTACACCGTGGCCGGTCCCATGCCCAAAAAAGTCTCCGTATCCTGCCTGCTTTATGACATCCCTTGCAGCCTTGTCAACCAGTTTTGCACGCTTGCCTCCAGTAACAGAGCCGATCGCCTCCCTGTTTGCCTTTAACACGGTTTCATATATCTCCCTTTTCCTGGAAATATTTCTTCCGTTAATCAGAAAGGTCCTTGTCATATCTGAGAAATATCCTCCTGCTTCACCTCCCCAGTCAACAACTACAAAGTCGCCGGCCTTTATCTTATTTTCTGTAGGCCTTGCATGAGGCATTGCCGAGTTTCGTCCGGCAGCAACTATTATATCAAAAGGCAACATAGAACATCCTTTTTTTTTAAGACTATCCTCAAGCATGGCTGCCAGCTGTTTTTCTGAAGAACCTTTCTTTATATACGGTTTAATATCGACAAAAGCCTTTTGCGCCCTGTCTATCGCCTTACTTATCAATTTCAGCTCGAGATGGTCCTTTATATTGCGCATGTCTTCAACGAGATTGCTTACCGATTTTATTCTCAGTCCCTTTCTGAGGAGTTGCTTATAAAATGCATATGACAGGGTTGTCTCAAAACCGAGTGTTCTTACACCGATCGATTTTGCCTTTTCGATTATCGTCCTGAACCCTTCTTCTTTCTGTACTATGATATCGAAACCTTTGATCTCATCCTTTGCCTGTTCTTCATACCTGAAATCGGTACAGAAGATTCTCTCCCTTCTTGTTATGAGCAGGCAGCCGGAGGAGCCGCAGAAGCCGGAGAGATATTTGACATTCTTTCTGTCAGAGACAAGAATTCCATCGATGCCTTTGGATTCAAGGGCATCAGTTATAGACTTGATTCGGTTCATTTCAGTAAGATTTTTTGTGCAGCCCTGACAGCAAGCAGATAGCCGTCTATTCCGAGCCCGCTTATCTGTCCTGTTACCACTTCTGATATAAAGGATTTTTTCCTGAATTCTTCACGTTTATATATATTAGAGATATGAACCTCTATTGCGGGCTTGCCTATAGCAGCTATCGCGTCTCTTATAGCCACACTCGTATGAGTATAAGCTGCAGGATTTATGATCAGCAGGTCATAATCCCTCACCTGAATAGCGTCAACGATTTCGCCTTCGCTGTTTGACTGGATGATCTCAATATCTATGTCAAGCTCTGCTGACAGGTCCTGTATCTGCCTGTTTATGTCGTCAAGGAAGACCTGGCCATATATGCCTGTCTCCCTTCTGCCGAGAAGATTTAAATTAGGTCCGTGTATAACAAGAATCTTCATAATTACATAAAAACAGCCCGAACCGTTAAAACAGTTAAAACGGTTTGAACAGTTATTTAGAATTCGCCTTCTATTTTGGGAACTGCGGTTTTAAGAACAAAACGCCCTTTACCATAATTACCTTCGGGCTTTATCACAAGAGCCAGGTAATACTCGGCATTTATCTTTCTCATTATTATGCCGCACTTGTCGGATATTATAGAGAACTCCCGTGCTTCTCCAAGCCCGAGGTTCTCGGCTGCATTGCCTATATCCCTTATCATTGCCGAAGCCTCGGCGCCAAGACCCGTAAGGTCTATCAGTCTTTCAGATATATACTCCTGTACTGGTATCCCGTCAGCCGCAATTATCATTGAAGATACAGCCCCTTCCACCTTATCAACGGTCTCTTTAAGAACTTCTAAAAAATTCATCCCGCCTCTTCTTTATCCCGTCCAGAAAAGTATTTAATCTGGATATAAGGGCCTCTTTGTCCTTACCCATCAGTTTTAACAATGTCTTGAGTTCTTCGGCGCGCTGGAAAACCTTTTTGTTATCAGGGTCGGACAAGAGGATATTTCTGTATATATCCAGCGCCTTCATGTAATTGTCTTTTGATATATACTCGTCAGCATCTTCAACGGTCTCAAGCTTCTCAGAAGGTTTTACTGGAAATGCTTTTTTATCTTTTAGGGTTATTTCTTCTTTCACTTCTTCCATTGTAATTTCTGTTACTTCCCCAATCCCGCGTTCCTCAACCTCCAGAGACTCTTCAACATCACCAAAAGATATCTCTTCTACACTTACTGTCTGCTCTTCCAGAATCTCCACTCCTTTTCCCTCCTGCTCGGGGACAACCCTGGACAAATCATCTTCAGCCTTCTCGGCATCGCTGAAAATTGATTGCTTGAATGCAGCCAATTCTTCAGCATCTTGCACTGGTGCAGCCTGTGTCTCTTCAGTAAAAGCAGTTTCTTCGCTCGCCTGTTCAGAGGACACCTCTCCAAAAACCTTTTCAGGTTCAGCAGCCTCTTCTTTTACAGGAGGTGAAACTGCAGGCGGTTCCTCAGGGAGTTCCTGTACAGGCTCTCCACCTTCGATTTCCTTCAGTTTGCTCAATGCATCCTCGTCCATTGGATTGAGTTTCAGGACCGCCTTAAACGATTTTATTGCAAGGTCTTTTTCGCCCGTGTCTCTATAAATCTCGGCAAGTTTCTTGTGGGCATAAAGGTTGTCAGGTATTGATTTTGTGACACTCTCCAGTTCGGACTGTGCCTCTTTCACCATCCCTTTTTCAATATATATTTTGCCGAGAGATACCCTTGCACTCATATACCCCGGCTGTTTTTCAAGTCCTTTTTGTAGGACATCTATGGCTTCATCGAGCATGCCCTCTTTCCTGTACTCTTCGGCAAGAGGCACAAAAAGTTTTGAATTGGGGTCTTTCTCTACTTTTTCTTTAAGTTTTTCAATATCTTTTAATGACATATCTTGTCCACATTTTTATCAAATAATAGGGATAAAGTCAAGCTCTGATTTTCATCATTCTGTCTAACACAGCCTCTGCAACAGAATCCTTACTCATAAGACCCAGTCTTGTTCTCCCTTTTTTGTCAATAATAACAACCCTGTTGGTATCCACATCAAAACCTGAACCCGGCTCTGTAACATCATTAAATACAATCATATCCATCTTCTTTTTTTTCATCTTCTCGACAGCCCTGTTAATATTCTTGCCTGTCTCAGCAGCAAAACCGATAATAAACGGCTTCCTTTTTGACTTTATGACCTCTGAGATTATATCGTCTGTCCGGCGCAGTTTTAAGGTAAACTTTTCATCTTTTTCGACCTTGGTCTTCGATTTCTCAACAGGAGTAAAATCAGAAACAGCAGCAGACATAATCAGCACTTTTGCATCATTGATTTTTTCTTTTACAGCATCCAGCATCTCTCCTGCTGTTTCCACCTGTATAAATGTCAATCCGACAGGTTTCTTCAACTGTGAAGGACCGCTTATAAGCGTAACATTTGCCCCCCTGTCTCTTGCAGCCCTTGCCAGTGAAAACCCCATCTTTCCCGAGGACCTGTTTGAAATAAACCTTACCGGGTCCAGATGCTCCCTTGTGGGACCGGCAGTTACAACAATATTCTCATCCACAAGATCTTTCCTGGATAATGCTCCTTTTACTGTTTCAACTATATCAGATATATCCGCCATCCTTCCCATCCCCTCTTCTCCACAGGCAAGATCACCCTTTTCAGGCCCGACCTGCATAACACCTAAAGAAAGAATTTTCCCCAGGTTTTCCTGAAAAACAGGGTTTTCATACATCCTCCAGTTCATTGAGGGTGCTATGATCACCTTCCCTTTATAAGAGAGCAGGCAGGTACTGAGAAGGTCATCAGCTATGCCATTGGCGAATTTTGATATTATATTTGCAGTAGCGGGAGCGATCACTACCAGATCAGCTGCCACAGGCAGTTTTATATGTGCCATCGGTTCTTCAAACAGGGAAGAATAAACCCTGTTCTGAGAAGCAACTTCCAGAGAAAGCGGAGTTACAAAATTCTTAGCGGCCTCGGTAATTACAACAACAACCGATGCCCCTTTATCTTTCAGCCTCCTTACAAGATCAACAGTCTTGTAGGCAGCAACTCCTCCTGAAATTCCAAGGAGTACAGATTTATTCTTCAGCAGTATCCTCTCCTTTTTTCTCACTGAAAAGCTCTTCGAAGGCCTTCTTGTCCATTGTCTCCCTCTCATGGAGATAAACCTTAAGATCCTTTTCGAGTTCGCTCAGATCCTCTCCTGCTGCTGCCTTTCTGCTGTCTTCAAGGAGTTTCCTGTAGTCAAATTTGCCTGCCTCTTCTTTTGCAATTCGTGCTTCTTCACCTGTAAGAAATTCAAGAACATTACTAACAGACTCTTCAATTGCTACGGAAGTAGTCTTCTTCGACTTGGACTGAATCTTTGGTTTTACCCCTAATGAGAGCTCCTTTGCCCTCTGCGAGGCGATGGCCACAAGCCTGTATTTACTGTCGATCTTTTTGTTGTCGTATTCAACCGGCAGAGAAACGATATCCATTCTTTTCCTCCTAATTTAAAATTTTCCTTATCAAGTCAGTATCTATTTTTTTATTCCTGAGTCTTTCAGCTATAATTATCGACTCAAGTTTTCTTATTGAGTTTTTAAGTATGTTATTTACTATAACATAATCGTACTTATCATAGTCTCTGATTTCGTACACAGCCCTCTTCAAACGTCTTTCTGTATCATCTTTTGAGTTGCTCCCGCGATTTTCGAGCCTTTTCCTCAATACCTTCATTGATGGAGGGAGTATGAATACAAATACCCCGCCTCTGCATGACTTTCTTATCTGCCTTGCACCCTGTGTATCAATATCAAGGATCACGTCAGACCCTGATTTCAATATGTTCTCAAGCCTTCTTCTTGAAGTCCCGTAGAGATTCCCGTGCACCTCGGCCCACTCGACAAAATCTCCGCTTGTAATCATTTTTTTGAATTTTTCTTTACTGATAAATGAATAATCAACTCCATTAATCTCGCCTTTTCTCGGCTTGCGTGTTGTAAAGGAAACTGACTGCTTAAGTCTATCAACAGTATCAATTATTTCCTTGCACAGCGTTGTTTTCCCTGCACCTGAAGGAGCAGAAACGATAAAAATGCTGCCCTTACTCTTCTTCCTCAATTGGTTCCTTCCCCTCAATAAATCTCTGCGTAATCGTTTCTGCCTGAAGAGCAGAAAGGATAATATGATTACTGTCGGTTATTATAATCGACCTGGTACGCCTCCCCTGAGTTGCGTCGACCAATTTCCCTTCCTTTTTCGCCTCTTCCCGCATCCTCTTGATAGGCGCGGAACCTGGCGTGACGATTGCGACCACCTTTGAAGAAGCCACAACATTCCCGAATCCGATGTTGACAAGGATAGGACTTACATCACCCTTCTTCATAAAAACCTCACAAACCAAGAAATAAGAGTTGAGAAATGAGGAATTTCATCCGTATTTTTTTCATTTCTTTCTAATCCCTGTTATTTCTCATTTCATATTTCCAATTTCTGAATTTATTGTATATTCTGAACCTGTTCCCTGATCTTCTCGATCTCGGTTTTCATTTCAACAGCCAGACTGGAAATACTATAATCAGGAGATTTTGATGCTATCGTATTTACTTCCCGGTTAAGCTCCTGCAAAATGAAATCGAGTTTCCTCCCTATTATATCACTAACAGAGAGTATTTCCCTGAACTGTCCAAGATGGCTTTCTATCCTGGCGGTCTCCTCTGAGATGTCTGACTTCATAGCGATTATAGCCGCCTCCTGAAGTATGCGGTTGTTGTCGATATCCCTACCTTCAAGGATCGTCTTCAGCCTGTCATTGAATCTCTCACTTATGTCAAAGAGGACTCTGCTGTATGAATCCTTAATCTTGTCATTCATGGCATTAAGAGAATCCGTCATACGGTAAAGGTCCGCAGCAAGTGCCTCACCCTCTTTAATACGCATCTGATATAAAGCCTCTGCTGCCTGCGCAAAAATATCTTTAATTATATTGATGTCATACTTTTGATTTATTTCGATAAACATTTCCCGGAAATTGGTCATAGCATTAATATCGAGTTCGCCGGGGATCGAAAGCCCTTCCTGCATCCTCTTCAGAGCAGAGTAAATTTTTCCGACAAATTCGGTGTTGATCTCCAGATCCGCCTGAACATGCTCTGAGACCGAGATGCTTATATCGAATTTCCCTCTCGAAAACCTTTCCTTGATGGCGCTTCTGAATTCAGTTTCGAACTGATTTAAG
>JAKAKQ010000164.1 GCA_021813425.1 Nitrospirota bacterium | reverse complement strand
CTCTTTCAAATAAAATCTAAAATCTGTTATATTTCGTTAATATCGATTTAGAGAGGTATGTAATGGGAATTCTTGATTGTATTGGAAATACGCCGCTTGTCAGGCTGGATGCCTTAAATCCATATCCTGACGTTAAAATCCTCGCAAAACTTGAAGGCAATAATCCCGGTGGTTCTGTTAAGGACAGGATCGCATATTATATGATCAAAGATGCAGAAGAGGCAGACCTTATCAAAAAGGGTGATACTATCCTCGAGGCGACCTCGGGGAATACAGGTATCGGCCTTGCAATGGTCGGGGCTGCCAAAGGTTACAAAGTTAAGCTCGTTATGCCGGAATGTGTCAGCCTTGAAAGAAGGAAGGTGCTTGAGGCCTTCGGAGCAGAACTAATTTTAAGTCCAGGGAATGAAGGCACTGACGGGGCTATAAAACTTGCCCACAGGATAATGCAGGAGTCATCCAATGGTTATTTTATGCCGAACCAGTTTGACAACCTTTCAAATATAAAGGCCCACTATGAAACAACAGGTAAGGAAATAATTGAGCAGACCGGAGGCAGGCTCGATGTATTTGTGGCTGGAATGGGTACAACAGGAACAATAATGGGGGCAGGCAGGAGACTGAAGGAGTTCAACGATAATATAAAGGTTGTAGGTATCGAGCCTTTTTTGGGCCATAGGGTTCAGGGACTGAAAAATATGAAGGAATCCATTGTGCCGAAGATATATAAAGAGACCTTTCTCGATGACAAGATAAACATAAGCGATGATGATGCATTCAATACAACCAGGAGGCTTGCGGTAGAGGAAGGGCTTTTTGTTGGAATGAGCAGTGGAGCAGCATTTGCCGGCGCATTGAAAATGGCAGAGAGGATCGGCAAAGGGACGATCGTGGTTATTCTGCCTGACAGGGGTGACAGGTATTTAAGTACAGCGCTGTTTACCTCTGTCTGCGCAAAATGCCCGCCATAAAAAGCTCATAGTTCATTATACAAAATTATAAAAACCATGAGCTATCAGCTATGAGTTCTTTGTTTTCTCCGGCGGTATAAGGCAGGATAAAGCCATGCTCACAAGGCTGATAATTAGCGCTCCCCAGAACGCAGGCTTGAATCCTTCAACATGAAAGCCGAGACTGAACTGCCCTGAAATCCATGATGTTATACTCAGCATCATCGCATTTATTATGAAGGTGAAAAGTCCGAGCGAAAGTACAAGAAGAGGCAATGTGAGGAGTTTTATAAACGGCCTGATAAAGGTATTTACGAGCCCGAATATTATTCCAACAAACAAAATTCCCAACCACGAGCCTGTATAAGTGATTCCCGGAACGAACTTGATCGCGAGCATAATCGCAATCGTATTTATAATCCATTTTATAAGAATCTTGTCCATAGATATGTTTTTGCTTAAAGCGGGATTATTTTTATTAAAACCCGTACTCTTTCCATCTTGAATCAACCAGCTTTTTGATCTCATCTGACATGAATAACTCCTCAGGCCAGTCCCGCATCATGCCTTCCTCGCGTGTCTTCCTTGTAGCGTCGATGCCCATTTTAGAGCCATAACGGGGCCAGTTTGCAGCATGGTCAAGGTCATCTAAAGGACCGTCTGCAAATACAGTGTCCCGCTTCCAGTCAACATTATTGAGAACCCTCCAGGCAGTATATGAAAGATCCTGAACGTCAACGTCTTCATCGACAACTATGAGGAGCTTTGCAAACATCATCTGCCCTTTCCCCCAAAGTCCATGAATTATCTTTTTGGCATGCCCGGGATAGCTTTTCCTGATGGATATCAGTGCAAAATTGTGAAACACACCTTCCATGGGAAGATTGATGTCTTTTATCTCGGGGAAATCGAGTTTCAAGAGAGGCAGGAAAATCCTTTCAGTCGCCTTTCCCATGTAACAATCTTCCATCGGAGGTTTTCCAACTATGGTTGCAGGATATATCATGTCTTTCCTGTGAGTTATACAGGTAGCATGGAATACAGGGTAATAATCTGCTGCTGAGTAAAAGCCCGTATGGTCTCCAAATGGTCCCTCGATACGCATCTCTCCGGGTTCAAGGTATCCTTCAATAACGAGTTCGCTGTCAGCAGGCACCTCAATATCGGATGTTATGCATCTGACCATTTCCACAGGAGATTTCCTTAAGAAACCGGCAAACAACATCTCGTCTATTGATTCAGGAAGGGGTGCGCTTGCCGAGTATATAATAGAAGGGTCGCCTCCCACAGCAATTGCAGCAGGCATGCGTTTTCTCATTTTTTTATATTTATCGTAATGCCTTGCACCGTCTTTATGTATATGCCAGTGCATTCCGGTTGTGTTCTTATCGTAGATATGGATGCGATACATACCACAATTCGGACGTCCTGTTTCAGGGTCTTTTGTAAAGACCATCGGCAGTGTGATAAAACGACCTTCATCACCGGGCTGGCCGTCATGAGGCCAGCACTTGATTACAGGGAATTTCCTCAGATCAGGATTTTCCTTTTCTATAACTTCCTGGCAGGGCGCAGTTTTTACCTGTCTTGGAAAATATTTTGAAAATTCGAACAATTTTGGAAGAAGTGAAAGTTTTTCTAAAAGTGTTTTAGGCGGGGCCTGATTTAAAAGTTCCTCAATTCTTTTTGCAACATCGTCGAGTTCATTAACTTCAAGGGCAAGACATATCCGATTAAAAGAACCAAAAAGATTTGTGACCACAGGAAAATCAGAACCCTTAACTTTTTCAAAAAACAGGGCCTTGCCA
>JAKAKQ010000232.1 GCA_021813425.1 Nitrospirota bacterium | reverse complement strand
TGTAGCAATGATTGATTCTTTAAAACAACATGTAGCTGAACTTGATGAGGCTGAGAAAAGTTTAATAAAAGAAAGGGATTTATTCAAAGTATTGATAGATAGCCTCCCGGGGGTCTTTTACCTCTTTACCGACAAAGGGAAGCTCCTGCAATGGAATAAGAATGCCGAAGAAGTTCTCGGTTATTCACCCGAAGAGATTGTCGACCACTCCGCGACCGATTTTTTTGTGGAAAGAGACAAGGGACTTGTTACCGAAAGGATAGGAGAGGTCTTTATTAAAGGCAACTCCTCTGTTGAAGCGCATTTTCTTACCAAAGACAGGAGGGAGATACCGTATCTGCTCACAGGTTTTCGATGCGAAATAGATAATGTGCCATGTCTTATAGGATTAGGGTTAGATATCTCTGACAGAAAGATGGCCGAGGAAGCATTACGACAGTCACATGAGAGGCTCATTTCTGTTTTCGACAGTCTTGATGCTGGTGTCTATGTTGCGGATTTGGAGACTTATGAACTCCTGTTCGTGAATAAACATGCAAGAGATATGTTTGGCGATATAGTCGGTAAAATTTGCTGGCAGGTCTTTCAAGCTAATCAAACAGGCCCCTGTAGTTTCTGCACGAATGATAAATTATTAACACCTGATGGTCAATCCACAGGCGTGTATGTCTGGGAGTTTAACAATACTGTCAACGGCAGATGGTATGAACTTCGTGACCGCGCAATAAGGTGGGTGGATGGACGTTTTGTTAGATTGGAAATCGCAACAGACATCACCGAGCGCAAGCAGGCTGATAAGGTACTGTATGAAACTATGATAAAGTTAGAGGATGAAAAGGCAAAATCACAGGCAATTATTGCAGCCATTGGTGACGGCATAAGCATACAGGCCACTGATTTTATGGTTTTATATCAAAATCAGATTCATAAGGACTCTATCGGGGAACATATCGGCGAATACTGTTACATGGCATATGAGGAAAGAAACCATGTCTGCGAAGGGTGTCCTGTTGACCAGTCTTTTAAGGACGGAAATATCCATGCAGCAGAAAGGACTATTATTACTGACAAGGGATTAAGACACTTTGAAATTACAGCATCGCCTTTAAAAGATTCAACAGGAAAAATTATAGCAGGAATCGAAGTTGTAAGGGACATCACTGAGCGTAAAAAACATGAAGCAGAACTCCTTCGAGCCAGCAACCTTGAATCAATCGGACGGCTTGCCACCGGTATTGCCCATGAGATAAACAATCCTCTGACAAATGTGTCTCTGAACCTGCAGATTCTGAAGAACAGATTACAAAACAGCATTACAGACGCGAATACTTTACAAAAACTTGAAGCGATTGAAAGAAATATAGACAGGGCGTCTATCATTGCAAAAGAGTTATTGCTGTTTTCCCGCCAGAGAGAGTCCGAATCCATACCCTTGAATATCAATAATATAATAAGGGGTGTTCTCGTACTCATGAAATACAAACTCAAAGAGGTAGCAATTCACCAAAACCTGCCGGAGATTCCCGTCATATTGGGTGACCCGGTGAAACTGGAGCAGGTCTTTATAAACATCATTAACAATTCTGTCGAGGCGATGCCGCACGGAGGGGATATTTTTATTTCCACCTCGCATATCAATAACTATATCGAAGTAAAAATATCCGACACAGGGGTTGGAATCTCTGATGATCACATATCAAAGGTATTCGACCCATTTTTTACGACAAAAGAGGTCGGTGCCGGCACAGGACTTGGTCTTTCTATCTGTTATGGTATAATCAATCAGCACAGCGGCACTATAGAAGTATCAAGCAAAGTCGGAAAAGGGACTACGGTAATTATCAAACTCCCGATAATGGAGAATAATGAAAAAGATTCTTATAGTAGATGATGATGCTGAATTAAGGATGAGCCTCTCTGAAATACTAAAAGGTGCTGGATACCTTACAGACGAGGCAGCATCAGGCAATGAGGCGATAACGAAAATTTTTTCTGAAGACTTTGATATTGCCCTCCTTGATTTAATGATGCCCGGCATGAACGGTATAGAGGCACTCAAAGAGATCAGAATGATCGGGCCAAAACCAAAGGCAATTATGATTACAGCCTTTGCAACCATTGACAATGCAGTAGATGCTATAAAAAAAGGGGCAAGCGACTATATATCCAAACCTTTCAAAATGGATGAACTTCTTACCACGATAAGGCGTGTGCTTGAAGAAGCCAGCTTTGAAAGCAGCATAAAAAAGTTGGATATTGAGCATACTATGATCTCTTTATCCAACCCTATAAGGAGAAATATTATGAGAATGCTTAATACCATGCCGGGGATGCGTTTAATGGAGATTTGCAGAGAACTCGGCATTGAAGAGCACACAAAGGTAGTCTTCCATATGAAGATGCTTAAAGAGTCCGGGATAATAGAACAGGATAAGGAAAAAGCGTATTCACTTACAAAGGAAGGGGAAAAGGCCATGGACTTCCTTAAGGCTCTGGATAATTACCTCTAATCTTACCTGTCAATTCTTGTTCACATAATCGGCCGATTATGTGAACAACATTTTTATTGTATCCATCCGTCTACTCTCTTTAAAATTTCAGTTAAAGAAAATTCAAACCAGTGCCGTTCGTATTGGTAAATGGATAATGTTTTCAATACTAATTGGAGGATTTTGCATGAAGAGGGGTTGGAGCGTAGTAAGTAAAGGCATAATAACAGGGTTATTAATCTTGGCAGTCTTCATATTATTTCTGACAAAAGAATCATTATC
>JAKAKQ010000004.1 GCA_021813425.1 Nitrospirota bacterium | reverse complement strand
AGGTTAACACCCCGATTGACGTCATAAATGAAAAGGCCGGCTGGATGCAGGATCTGCTGTCTGAAGAAGATAAAGATAAGATCAGGAATTATTCAGAATATGAAGATGCCATAAAGAAGATCAAGCTCCATGTTGACAGGGCACGCAAGGTAACGCATCGCCTCCTGGGGTTCTCCCGAAAGGTTGAGGGAGAAAAGGAAATAGTGAATATAAATCATCTTCTTAAGGAAACAATATCTTTTCTGGAAAAAGAACTGATTTATCACAAGATCGAATTGATAACAGAGTTTGAGAAGGACCTGCCTGCAATCGCCATAAACAGTTCTGAAGTACAGCAGGTATTTTTAAATATTTTAAACAACGGTATCGATGCAATAGGCACTGCCGGCAGCGTAAAGATCTCGACCTCTTTTGACCCTGAACATATTATTGCAAGTTTTTGTGATACAGGCCATGGTATTCCGGAGGACCTTGTCGATAAAGTCTTTGATCCTTTCTTTACAACAAAAGATGTGGGAAAGGGAACCGGTTTGGGATTGTCGGTCAGTTATAACATCATAAAAAAATTAGGAGGTGATATAAAGGTAACAAGCAAGGTTGAAGAAGGAACTACCTTCACCATATTTTTACCAAGAAAACAGTATAAGGCTTAGACGCATCTGAACGGAACAGGATGTATTAAGGGCGATTTTAATATCAAAGGAGGTATTGAAATGGAAGATTTCAGAGTCCTTGTCGTAGATGACGAGAAAGAATTTCTGGAGACAATAGTCAAAAGACTCCAAAAGCGCAATCTTTATGTCGAAGGTGTTGAAAGTGGCGAAAAGGCGGTTGAACTGATTGCAAAGGGTAATTTCGACGTAGTACTTCTTGATGTGAAAATGCCAGGCATGGACGGCGTTGAGACCCTTAGAGAAATAAAGAAAACAAGACCGCTTACCGAAGTCGTTATGCTTACCGGACATGCATCTGTTGAGTCCGGAATTGAAGGCATGAAACTCGGCGCATTCGACTATTTAATGAAACCGATGGAACTCGAACAGCTATTTGAAAAATTGAAGGATGCATATGAGAAAAAACACCTGCAGGAACAGAGAATCGAACAGGCCAGGGTAAGACACACTATGATGTTCCCGCCAAGAGGAGGCGATTAGAAAAAAATTATCGGATGATTTGCAGAGATGAATATTTTGAAAAAGGAGATATGGATAGATACGGCATATGTTAAGAGGGAAAAGAGTAAGCAGGGGAAATCCGGAAAAGCTCTATATCCAGTTATATAACATCTTGAAATGGAAAATCGAATCTGGTGAATGGGCTGCCGGCAGGTTAATCCCTTCTGAAAAAGAACTATGCCAAATCTATGGAGTCAGCAGGGCTACAGTCAAGGCAGCCGTATCACTTCTTGCCAATCAGGGTTTCTTTGTCAGGAAACAGGGAAGCGGAACGTTTGTAAATGACTGGAGAGGATATCAAGATAAGAAAACGGATATTGAACGGAGAAAGATTGAGGAGATTTTACATAAGGTGAATAACACTCTGGCAGTGATAGGTGAAAAGGCCGGCTGGCTGCAGGATTTGCTTGAAGATGAGAAGGATGCGATTAAGAACTATAAAGAATATGAGGATGTTATCCGAAAGATAAAGCTTCAGGTTAAACGGGTTTGTGAAGTTACCCACAGCATGACGGATCTTCACCGGAAAATTAAATCGTTGAAAAGTGACAGAAACAATAAAAACAACTGGGGTAAAAAAAGTGCTTAAAAAAATCTATTTTTACAAGGAGGGTTTCAATGAGTTTTCCAAGACAGTTGTATGAGTTTTTAAAGGCAGCATCAATAGCCCATGCGAAATGGGACTATGAGGTCTCGATGTCCATTTTAAAAAACCGCAAGAAGATGCTTATATTGCTTGCCATGCTTGCGCCGATACTTGCGGTATCAATGCTGGATGCAGCGGATCTGATCGGAGGCAAGACCGCATATGCGCCTGCACACTATTCCAATCTAATATTTATGGTTTCGATTGCGGTGGGTCTGGCTGCCGGGCTTATCACAGGATGTATCGGCGCAGGCGGCGGTTTTATCATCACCCCTGCACTGATGGCAGCAGGTGTTAAGGGAATCCTTGCAGTTGGAACAGATGTATTCCATATCTTTGCGAAGGCGATTATGGGAACAACCGTTCATAAGAAACTCGGTAATGTTTCAGTCAAGCTCGCAATAGCCTTTCTCGTAGGTTCCGGTGGCGGCACATTTATAGGCGGCTATATAAATAAAACCCTTTACAATAAAGACCCTTTATTGAGCGAGGCCTTTATCAGCACTGTGTATGCAGTATTACTGGGGTTCCTCGGCTTTTATGCATTGATGGATTTTATTAAATCTTCAAAGGCGTCAAGCGGCGGCGGAGGAGGACATGATGCGCATGGCGGGCCATCAGGCATGACTTCTCTTGCCGTCAGCCTGCAGAAGATCAACATCCCTCCTATGATCACATTCGACGAGGACTTTGGAGGGAGAAAGATATCATGGCTGTTTCTTGCAATGGGCGGATTAATAGTAGGAATGCTTGCAGCGATTATGGGCGTCGGCGGCGGATTTGTTACATTCCCGATGTTTGTGTATATATTCGGCGTTTCAACAGCAACAACAGTCGGAACTGATATACTACAGATCATTTTTACTGCGGGGCTTGCTGCAATAGCCCAGTATGCAATTTATGGGTATGTTTTTTATACTCTCGCAATGGGAATGCTCCTTGGTTCTCTTATAGGCATTCAGGTA
>JAKAKQ010000245.1 GCA_021813425.1 Nitrospirota bacterium | reverse complement strand
ATTCCCCAAGGCTTCAGTGCTTAAACTGGGGATGGTCTATCCCTTCCCTGAAAAAATGATACGCCAGTTTGCAGGGAAGATAAAGGAATTGTTCATTGTCGAAGAACTGGACCCTTTTATAGAACTGCATGTCAAGGCGATGGGGATAAAATGCAGGGGCAAGGAACTTATCCCTTCTTACGGTGAACTTAGCTCCCATATTGTAAAAAAGTCGATTACAGGTGAAAAAGATAAAACAGTATTTGAGCCTCTTCCAATCCCTCTCAGGCCTCCGAACCTCTGTCCGGGCTGTCCTCACAGGGGAATATTCTATGCAATATCGAAACTGGGCGCTTTTATAGCAGGCGATATTGGATGCTATACCCTTGCAGCCCTTAAACCCCTCTCAGCTATGGATTCGTGTGTCTGTATGGGAGCAAGCATTGGGACAGCTTTCGGCATGGAAAAGGCGCTCGGCAAAGAGAGTCTCGGTAAGATCGTTGCTGTTATAGGGGATTCGACATTCATCCATTCCGGCATAACACCATTGATCGATATCGTTTATAACAGAGGTTTTACAACTGTTGTTATACTGGACAACAGGACCACAGGGATGACAGGCCAGCAGCCGAATCCTTCAACAGGAGTAACCATCACAGGAGAAGACAGCACAATGATAGATATCGAAGCTGTCTGCAGGGCTGTCGGAGTAAATCATGTTTATACAATTAATCCTAATGATATCGAGACATCCCATAAAATACTGAAACAGGAGATCGAGCGGCCCGAACCATCCGTAATAATCACAAAGTCTCCCTGTGTGCTTCTGCCCGAGATGAAAAAGAGGAAGGACAAAGCCCTTTATATGATAATACCGGAAAAGTGCACAGGCTGCAGGACATGCATTAAACTCGGATGCCCCGCGATTGAGTGGGTGCCGTTAACTGCGGAAGAGGCAAAGAAACTCGGCTATAAAGAAAAGCAGAAGGGCTATTCAAGGATAAATGCGGTCCTGTGTGACGGGTGCGGACAGTGTGCGCCCCTGTGCAAGTTCAAGGCTATTGTTGTAGCAGAGAGAAAAGATGAAAAAAACAGGTAATGTCCTTTTCTGCGGTGTAGGTGGACAGGGCATCCTTCTTGCCAGTGAGATAACTTCTTTTGCGCTTATCAAGGCCGGCCTTGACGTCAAGAAGAGTGAAGTGCACGGCATGGCCCAGAGGGGCGGCTCTGTTGTGGCTCATCTTAGATACGGAGAAAAGGTCTATTCCCCGCTCATAGAGCCGGGCACTGTTGATATAGCAGTCGCATTCGAGATGCTCGAATCAATCCGCTATCTACCCTACCTGAATAAAAAAAGCAGGGTCATTGTGAATACCCAGAGGATTTTGCCGTCTCCTGTTTCAACAGGCGCCGAAAAATATCCTGAAGATTTGCTGGACCAATTAAGACAGAAAGGGCTTTCCGTCTTTCCGATCGATGCCTTTGAGATAGCGAGGTCAACAGGCGAAACAAGGACTGTAAATATAGTGCTTGTCGGCGCCCTCTCTGTTTTCATGCCTGTAGAAGAAAAGGTTTTTCTGGATGTTATAGATGAAAGGGTTCCTGAAAGATTCCGCAATGTCAACAGAGCGGCATTCGTAAAAGGAAAAGATGCAATAAAAATGTCCAGGGAGGTAAAATAGCAGCCATGATATGGAATGAGGAATTCGAGACACTGCCGCGCGAGGCATTGGAAGCACTCCAGTTAAAAAGGCTGAAGGCCCTTGTCGAGAGGGTGCATGCTGCAGTACCGTATTACCGCAGAAAAATGGAGAATGCGGGTGTCAAACCGGCTGATATAAAAAGTCTGAAAGACCTGAATAAGCTGCCTTTTACCACAAAGGAAGACCTGAGGATAAACTACCCTTTCGGCCTGTTCGCAGTGCCGTTTGAGAAGGTGGTCAGGATCCATGCATCATCAGGCACAACAGGAAAACCCACTGTTGTCGGTTATACAAAGCAGGATATTGATTCATGGGCTGAACTGATGGCAAGGACACTTGCCTGCGGCGGGGCGCATCATGGCGACGTTGTGCATAACGCATATGGTTACGGCCTTTTCACCGGCGGGCTTGGTGCACACTATGGAGCTGAAAAGATGGGAACTGCTGTTATCCCCATATCCGGCGGGAATTCGAAAAGGCAGATCATGATAATGCAGGACTTCGGCTCCACTGTACTTCTGTGCACACCTTCTTATGCATTGAACCTTGCCGATGTCATGAAAGAGATGAACGTTGAGCCGTCTTCCCTGAAACTTCGGGTAGGACTTTTCGGCGCGGAGCCCTGGAGCGAGAAAATGAGAGAAGAGATAGAGAAAAGGCTGAATATACAGGCGATCGATATTTATGGACTAAGCGAGGTCATGGGACCAGGTGTTGCAAGCGAATGCATTGAAGAGAAAAAGGGACTCCATGTCTTTGAAGATTTTTTCATCCCTGAGATAATAAACCCTGAAACCGGTGAGGCGCTCCCTCCCGGGACAACAGGGGAACTTGTCTTTACGACTATTTTAAAAGAGGCGTTCCCTGTAATCAGGTACAGGACAAGGGATATATCCAAATTGATTGCAGAGCCGTGTTCATGCGGAAGGACATTTCACAGGATGCAGAGGATAACCGGGAGGAGCGACGACATGCTCATCATCAGGGGAGTCAATGTCTTCCCTTCGCAGATAGAGCACGTGCTCATGAGCATCGAAGGGGTTGAGCCTCATTATCAGATTGTTGTCGACAGGGATGGCGCGCTCGATATTATGGAAGTCCAGAGAT
>JAKAKQ010000198.1 GCA_021813425.1 Nitrospirota bacterium | reverse complement strand
ATGAAGTTTCTGAAAAGATCTGTTACACGGTACTGCTCTCTCTCGACGGGGTGTACAAGAACGGCAGATATATTGAGCCGGAATCCAATTTTGCAGTGCCTAACGATTATATAATCAGGATCGCAGAAACGGATAAATATTTTCTGGTCGGGGCATCAGTGCACCCGTACCGGGAGCCAAAAGAAATGATCGCTGAAACCAGGCATTGCATTGACAGGGGCGCAGTGCTTTTCAACTGGATACCCTCGGTTCAGCAGATAGACCCAGAAGACGACAGATGCATACCTTTTTATATATGTCTTGTGAGGGAGGGGATCCCCCTCCTTTTACATAACGGCATCACACCAGAAGCACAAAAATCCGTATCGACTGCCGGCAGATATAATGATCCCGGAAAACTGGGCAAGGCCCTCGATATAGGGGTAAAGGTCATTGCAGCGCATTGCGCCCCCCATTACAGCAGCGTCGGCCAGCCATCTGAAAAAGGCTATATGGATGAACTTATGGAGATGCTCAGGGCAGCAACAGAAAAGAAATGGGACCTTTATACCGACATGTCATTCTTTAACAGACCCGTAAAGATAGCATGCCTTGAGAAGATAAAGAGCGAAGGCAGCAGGACAACGGCGGATGCCGTCAGAATTCTTCATGCAGGCCATGCCCCCTCATCAGGGGATGATATAAATGCCACTGAAATCCCTTCATATGTTAATAGCCTTTCCGAAAGTTCATGCAGGCAGTCAATCCAGTCATACAACAGTCACAAATTCCCGTTTAGACCGGAATACATTATCCGGTATTTATAGAAAATAAGATTGTGAAGCGGATTGACTATGACTCATTTGGAAACGTGATTTATGACAGTAATCCAAGTTTCACGGTCTCTCTTGGTTTTGCGGGTGGATTATATGATTCCGATACAGGACTGATAAGATTTGGGTTAAGAGATTACGACCCAGCAGTCGGAAGCTGGACTGCAAAAGATCCGATTGATTTTGCGGGTGGGGATGTAAATCTATTTAATTATGTCGGAAATAATCCGGTGAATGATATTGATCCGCTGGGGCTTGCGGGAAAGGGAGGACCCAGAGGACCCATCAGGTTTCCTAAACTGCCAGATCCTGGCGACAATACTAACACTGGAGTGGCAAATTTCAATATGGGTGGGGACTGGCAATATGGTGTTAGAAAGAAGTGCAAAAGATATTCTTGCAAGTCATGCCAAGAAGAAAATGTTACTTCTAAAGATGGTACTGTACAATGTCACAAAACTAAGAAATGTCAGTCTGAAGATGCAGTGCCGCCTTTTATAGCAAGCCCAGATTACATGGGGAATTGTGTTTGTATTGAATGGGATGTTGAAGTATACAAATGGTAATGATTTGTTTTAGGAAAAAATAATATATGACCGATTTAACTAAATCAATAAGGGACAATAGATATTTTTCGTTGTGTTTCGCACTGGTCATCGGTTTCATATTTCGTTATTCCTATGGCATCGCCAAGGATGTTATCTGGGCGAATCGAAAATTAGACTTTATTGCTGGATTGGTCGACCCATCTTCTGTAATGCAAATGACGATTCTCGCTATAACCATGAATATTCTTGTCGAACTGTCTTCCTCACTATTGCCTGCTTTGCTATGCGGCATAATTCTGATTTATATTTTTCAGAAAAGAGCATTCCTTTTTAGCCTTGCGTCTGCCGCAATTTTTTTGGCCTTGAGTACCAGATTGTGGCGCTTTTGGAAAGCGCCGGATATCGGAATGCAAATTAGTACATTGATGGGGCCTATACTATCGGTACTTGTTCTTGTTACATCTGTATGGTTAGTTCAAAATCAGATCAAAAAGAGGAATGAGGACAAAAAGAGAGAAGCAAGAGAACGTTAACAACGGGGTCAGACTTGCATATACAGTTGCAAGGGGCAATTAGAACTTCTAACTTTGGGGACGTTGTTTCTAATAATGCTTTATGCTTGACATATAGAAGATATCTCCATAAAATTTAACCATGCCTCGTCAAGCCCGATTAGATATACCCGGAGCCCTGCATCATATCATGGTGAGAGGGATCAATAAAGCCGCTATCTTCAAAGACGATGAGGACAGGGGTAATTTTCTTGAACGCCTCGGCCAGAATGTAACTGACGGCAGATGCACAATCTACGCCTGGGTTCTTATGAGCAATCACGTTCATATACTCTTTAAAAGCGGCAAGGATGGCATATCTTCAGTCATGAGAAGACTCCTTACATGGTATGCACAGTACTATAATCGGCGTCATAATCGTACCGGTCACCTTTTCGAAAACAGGTACAAATCCATCCTTTGTGAAGAAGACGGATATCTTTTGGCCCTTGTCCGCTACATCCACCTAAACCCTTTGCGTGCGCATATAATCAGGACAATCGAAGAATTAGAAGACTATCGCTGGAGCGGACATCGTGACATAATAGGCAAGACAAAGAAATCATGGCTGGACAGCGAGTATATTCTGGCACAGTTTGGCAGTACAAGACGCAAGGCTCTCCATGAATATAAGAATTTTATGAGAGAAGGGGCTGGACAGGGCCGGATTAAGGAGTTGACCGGTGGAGGACTCATTCGAAGCCATGGAGGATGGTCACAGGTGCTGGCTATGCGGAGAAGGGGACAAAAACAGGAATTTGATGAACGCATACTTGGCAACGGTGATTTTGTCAATAAAGTCCTTGAGGAGGCAGAAGATAGGCAACTGCGGCAGCTTAAGAATAAACGGGCGGGTTGGACGATTCAGAAGATAATAGATGAA
>JAKAKQ010000193.1 GCA_021813425.1 Nitrospirota bacterium | reverse complement strand
ATAAAGGTATATTTTAATTCCGGCGCTGTTATCTCCGGCGACCTGAAGGCAGAAAAGAATGTAAAGCTGAAGAATTTTGTTTATGCAGGGACAGGATTTGAGGCCTTTCTCTGGGATAATCTCAGTGTACTCGGTCAGATTTATGCCCAGAGTTCAGTATTCCCGAAGACAAAAATATCAACGATCGACAGGACGCCTTTAATATTGACCCTCGGAGGCAGATACTATTCAGGCAAGAGCAGCATCGAGTTTTCCTTTACAGAAGACCCCAACACCTCAGGCGCTCCGGACCTCACATTCGGCCTTTCATACAAACGAAAATTCTAAAACATCAAGAATCGAATCAAACAACCATAAAACCCTTTTATCCGTGATATAATAACAGCAGTTATCTACAGCAGGGGTGCTTATGCATAGATTATTTAAGAAACACATACGATTTAAGGTCTCTATTTTTGCCCTTATCCTTATCCTTATCACAACTTTTATCTCTTATATCATCACAGTACAGACAATAAACCAGCATATTCAGAACGAGGTCATAAAGAGGGCAGAGGCATTAAGCAGAAGCATAGCATCATCTGCCGGATACAGCTTCCTCTCAAAGGACGTGCTTGGTCTTGACAATATTGTCTTTAAGATAAAAGATTCTAATCCTGATGTTGAGTATATTGCAATTACCGGACCTGATAAAAAGACGGTCGTGCACAGTGACATGAGTAAAAAAGGAGAAATACTGAAATCTTCAGATGGACAGTCAGTCAAAAAAAGCCCGGACGGCACTGTTGTAAGCTGGGTACACAGCGCATCCGGACAGATTTTTGAGATAACGAGCCCGATCGTTTTTATGAATAAACAGCTTGGCTCGGTAATAATCGGCATTAACAAATCAGTCCTGCTGGATGCACAGGATATAGTGAGGAAGAAGATAATGGTCGTATTTATTATCACCCTGTTTCTTGGCATTGTCGGCAGTGTTATACTCTCATCTTTTATAACAAGGCCGATCAAGGAACTTTCAACAGGCGTTGAAGAACTCAAGGAAGGGAAAAGGAGCAGGCCGCTCAGGATTTATTCTGAAGATGAACTCGGGAGACTGACAGCCAGTTTTAACGAAATGACTGCATTGATAACCGAACAGCGTTATAAACTTGGCCAGTATGCCAGTGCCCTGGAAGAATCTTATGTCTCCACAGTAAAAGTCCTTGCAGCAGCCATAGACGCAAGGGACCCCTATACACATGGACACTCCACAAGGGTATCACTGTTGTCACTGCAGCTTGCCAGGGAAATCGGCCTCAGCAAAGAGGAACTGGAGGATCTCGAAATAGCATGCCTTTTTCATGATGTCGGGAAAATCAGAACCCCTGACTCCATCCTCCGCAAGAATGGCAGCCTTGACATTCATGAGAGAAACGAAATGATGCGTCATACTGAATACGGGGCAGATATTCTGAGTAAAGCCCCATCCCTGCGCAAATACATCCCGCCTGTCAGACATCATCACGAATGGTATAACGGCGCCGGTTATCCTGACGGATTAAGAGGGAATGAGATCCCTCTTTTTGCTGCAATAATATCAATTTCTGATGCCTTTGATGCAATGACCTCAAACAGGACCTACAGGAACGCCCTTTCTGAGACTGAGGCGCTGCGGGAACTTAATAATTCATCAGGAAAACAGTTCAATCCTGAGCTTATGAAGTACTTCATGAAGATAATGGAAGAGCATAATATGTCAGAGCCTCTTAATTATGTGCCAAGGATACCTTAATGGGCCATTGTAATTTAAAGGCATTGTTAATGATCGGCATTGTTTTATTCCTGTTTATCCCCTCTTGCATGCATCAGAAAAAGGCTGAAGTGGATCAAATACAGGCACAGTCAAGACAATACGTTAACACCGGTGATTTTCAGAAGGCAATAGATACTTACAGGATCACTCATAGTAAATTCCCCGAAGACCAGGCCTTGACACGCAGTTATATAAGAACTGTCGAAGATATCAAGAACACTGCTGACAAGGCATTTAACAGTGATGATTTTGCTCCTGCAGGAAGGACATATCGCATCCTGCTCAGAAACCATACACACTTTAAGGACTTTGCTCAGAAGCTGTCATTCGACAGGAAATTCCTGAACACAAGGATTTCGGAATGCAGCTCGAATCTCTTTAAAAAAGGCCTCGAGGAATATAGAAGCGGCAATCTTAATAATGCAATTTCCCTGTGGGAAGGACTGCTCGCATTCGACCCAAATAATGCAGAGGCCAGGAAGGCGCTGAACACTGCCGTTACTCAGCAAAAAACCCTGCAGCAAAAGAAATAGCTTTTACGCTTGAGGCATGCGGTTCTTCAGTTTTGCGTCTTCACTGTCTCTTTTGAATTCCATGGCGCGAATTTCAGCAGAAGTAACATGCCGGGAGCTGCGATCAGGGTGCATGCTATGAAAAAACCTTCCCATCCTATATTCTTGGCCAGGAAACCTGTTGGCGCTGAGGCAAATACCCTTGGGACACCCATCAGGCTGCTTAGAAGCGCATACTGTGTGGCAGTAAATTTTTTATTAGTAATGCTTGCCATGAATGCGGCATAGGCGGCTGTCCCCATTCCACCGCTCAGGTTTTCGAATCCGATTACCGCAGACAAAGCCGGAACACTGTGTCCGATCCTCGCAAGGACTGCAAAGCCCGCGGTTGATATCGCCTGAAGGAAACCGAATATCCAGAGTGAACGGCTTATACCGAGACGGAACATAAGAACCCCGCCTATAAGGCTTCCCGCAATAGTAGCCCA
>JAKAKQ010000087.1 GCA_021813425.1 Nitrospirota bacterium | reverse complement strand
CAATATATCGCCTATTTACGGAGGGATAGGGAACAACATAGAAGTTGAGATATACGGCGAGAAGATGGAATATCTCATAGAACCGGTTGGAGTGATAGTCCTTGCCATAGACGGATTAAGGCAGGATGTGCTTTATCCACAAAATGAGCAGCAGGTGAATGATTCAAACGGGGACTATTATGTTCAGCCCTCAGAGTTAAAGGGCATATGCAGTGTCCTTGGGGGCAGATATGACCCTGCCTCATATCCGAACACCTGCGACCCGGCAGGCTGGGAGAATAAACATATAAAACTACAGAATGTAACGGCCATATTCCCGTCGATTACCCTTGCAAGCTGGGCAAGTGTATTTACCGGAAAGAAGCCTAATGAGACAGGGATACCCGGAAATGAATTCTTTGCGAGGGACATATACAATCAGAACAAGATAATTCCTGGCATGAGCAGAATGCCGCTGGGAATGATAACATTAGGCGATGGGGCTTTCAAGAATTCCCATGAGTTTCTCGGTCATAATCTACTGCCCTCTGAAAACTATAAAAAGACAACAAGGGAGAGATTGGATGTGTCCGCTCCTAATGGTTTGCTGGGGTCAAAGACTATATACGAATGGATCAAAGAGGATGAATTGATAAACGATAAGATCACCGGAATGTATCAAGATGCGAACAACTGCATGGGAGGCGGAACGTGCAGGACAGCAGTCTTTTACAACCATTATGCAAGAGGCGCCGATTGGTGGGGCACCTATAAATTGGATTGGTTTAAGAACCTGGCAATGCAATATGAATGGCTTGCCGATATGGTCCAGATTATTGCCCCCAAAATAATGATAGCTGAAGCATTTGATGATTTCCCTACTGAAGGGGTTAAGGCATTTTTAGATGGATACTATCCTTTGAGGAAGGTTGACAAAAGGTTCCCTGCATTGTTTGTTGTTTATTATGCAGGGCTTGACCATTACGCACATGATTTCGGTATGGATGGGGCAAGTTCTTCTTTACTGCCTGCATATAACGGCTACAGGGACTTTTTCATGAAAAAGACGGATGTTGAGATTAAAAAGCTGATTGATATGCTTAAGGAAGTTGATGAGTTGGATAACAAAATCTTTATAGTAATTGCAGACCATGGGCATACAGGACAGCCTACGGATTTAACCTTTAAATTAAGATTGAAGAAAACAGACCCGGAGGGGAATGAATATATAAATGACGGCATATACCCTGCGGATATGTCCTGCAAGCTTAATCTTAATTTCACAGATTACATAGATGACAATTTGGCCTTGATTGCACAAAACGCTGAAAAGAATAATAACAACCTTCACATATGGGAGTTGGCAAATTTCCTTATACAATTCCCCTCTCCCGATCCTGGTGTAATGTTAAGAGTTTTAGCTCCGCAACAGATAGCGGATGCATCAAAAGGAGCAACTGCCGATATTGAGAAGACAAATATAATAGCCGCATTTAACGGACCGATGGCTCATATGTATGTAAAAGGAAATGACTGGACAGGAGATCCTGACCAACAAATATTGGATAGGCTTATTGTTCGACTCAATAATGTTTTCAAGAACGGTACAAATACAGCTGGAAGTTTAAGAAAAATAATCGATGATCATTTTCCGAAGCTTGGTTCTTCAGTCGATGCAATCCTTGTTAGGCGAGGCTTGGCAGGCGAGTACCAAGCAGTTAAAGATTTTGGAGAAGATACCCAAGGGAACCTTGTCGTCAATACTAGTCCCCTCGACCAGTATTTATCCCAGAAGCCTGAATATGTAGAAGCGCTTACAAGAATTACAGATATGAACAATAAAGACAGAAGTGGAGACATAGTTCTCATTATGAGAGACGACACTTCCGGCTATGCTCTCGAAAGATATACCACAGGAGTTGCCTGTAAATCATGGCACGGAAGTCTAAACAAGAGCGACTCTTATGTGCCTTTCATATTGGCATATCCCGGCGGCAGCAAATATGAACTTGATAATTATACGAACACTGTTTGCGCTGATAACAATTGCAGAGGAAACTGGAAACTCTCTGAAATCATCAAAAAAATAATAGAAACACAATATTCAGGACAGTGAGGAGGACAAATAATGAGATGTAAATGGATATCAGTCGCATGTATTATGTACTTGCTTATTCCCATCGTCGGCTATTCTCAAACCGCTTCCGATTATTTAATTATTCAAGATATTGGATCATATAAGCTTGCAAGGCCGGAGAAGCTATTTCCGGGCGAGCCTCCGATAGGCGGGCCGCGAATGTACAGCGGTGCCGGAGTTTTGACGCCAACAGGCCATATGCCTGATCACGTTGACGCAACATTCGAGGCAATGTACTTAGGAGAAACCGGCCTTCCATCGCCCACCGTCCAAGTCACCAAACACACCGGTTCTGACTCTGACAAGTGGCTGTTGCATGAGGTGGATAGGGATTTCAGGACTTATTATGGAATACCCGGCGAGATATATGGCCCAAGGCTGATAGACGGGCAGACAATTTTGGAGGCTTTTGCAGGGGGTGGAAACTATCGCTGGTTAAGCGGCAATAAGGTAATTATGATTGAGTATCATGACTCACAGCTTACAAAGCCCGAACCTATTGAAATAGTAAAAGCCTATCTTGCCAAACATCCATCCACTTTGCAATCTATGACTCTTGCTCAATTAAGAAGCCCTGAAAACAAGACCAAATGGATCAAAGACGAGATGGAAAGAAGGCTATGGCTGTGTGACAAGTGGTATATGCAGTTTCAGTTGGGGAAGGTGCAGCAGAAGGACATGCTCAAGGA
>JAKAKQ010000053.1 GCA_021813425.1 Nitrospirota bacterium | reverse complement strand
TATATTGCCCTTGGTGTGGTTCTATTGATTCTCTGATGTTCATTTTTGTGGGCGATGATATAGGCCGACCGCGCAAAAAGGTGTGGTGTCCTCAATGTGATGCTCAGGGTCCGGAGGGTATGGACGATGCTGGCGCAGCAAGGCAATGGAATGATCGGTTTTGAATTCAACGGGAAGGGTGAGACGCGGGGGAATCTGATGAAAAAATCTTCCGCAACTATCCCCCCCTCGAACTCGACCCGCTTGTTCTGCGAGGTGTTATATGTTGTCTCTTGATGGAAGTCAGATATTTGCAGTTGTCTATAATCCCTTCCGGCAAGTATGGAAGATGCTGAAAGAGGACACCTGCTGCGGCTGTTCTGGCCTCTGCTTTCCGTGGGACAAGCATACACCCTATGAACCATATTGCGATATCTTCGGCGTGTGGAATGAGCATGACCATGTTGGCATTGGATATAGAGTTTATCCTAATGAAATATGTAAGCGCGTCAGAGTGGAGGAATCGCTGTGATGCAGAACGCAGAACTAAGCCGCCGTCTACCGCTGGAGGAGAACATGGAATGCCCAAATATTGACAAGAGTCCCAAAGATAAGTTTAACCATCCAATCAATTACAAGGATCTGGGAGGACCAGTAGATTATATTTTTTATGATCACATGACCCCCTTTGGAGAAATTACGAGAGTTCAATTTTGCAAAAAGATTGGCAGAAAAAAAGACATTTTTGAATGTTTGAATGAGACCGAATGGAAATATTGCCCCATTATAAAGCGGAACGTTAAAATCACACTGGAGCGATAGCGGATTGAGAGGTTATATGAAAAATTTAATCCCTTTTAATTGTGATAGTGAAAACCCAAATAATTACTGTGAAGATTGTCATGATACAGGATATATTGGAGATAATGGCCCCGGTGGGTATCCTGGAAATCGAGAATATATGCCATGAAAAGGTGCAGGAAAGATGGATAAAGCATCGAACGCCCGTCCCGAGCTGCCAAGATGAAGAAGACCGTTAAGAAAAACATGCAACAGAAACTCTCCCGGCAGAGAAGATGGCAGCTTAAAAAGAAGAAATCCGGCCTGTGCATTATCTGCGGAAAGGATGAGGCAGTGGACGGATGGCGTTGCGATAGCTGCCTTCTCGAGCGCAGGAAAAGGGAAAGGGAAAAGCTCCACGTAAGCCAGTTCAAGCCCGGAGGGGCCGGGAGGAGACCGAAACATGCACTTAGAGAATACACCTGGGTTAGGTAGATTTTACGCTTCAAAACGTAATATTGGAAATTAAAGATAGAGGATAGGAGGAAAATATAATGGATAGGGGAAATGCCGAAACAAACGATTCATTATGTAAAACATCAAGCGATCTTCCTGAAAATTTTTTAGACTTCAAACTATCACCGGAGGAAGAAGCTGCCTTCGACGGAATGGTGCGTCGGGAAAAAGCAAACAAGGAGTCTAAATTTTGTCTTCCCCTTTGTAAGGGATATCCTGATTGTGAGTGTGGACAATTTAATAGGAGTGTGTATGAGAAATATGGGATCAAGGGTTAAAGCAATTCTAAAAATTGTAACAGCTGTTCTTATAAGTGCTGTGGTCAGTGCTTTAATTTCAGGTTTATATGGGTATACGGCTGGGAGATGGCACGGTATAGACATCGGAGTTCAGTATGCGTCAAAACAGATCGAAACGGACCTGAATCGCTCTGTTCCGAAGAATACCTGGTTTAAAATTGCAGGCATTGAGAAAATAGAGTTTTTTCAGAGTCAGGACGGGCAGATAAACTATAAGGCGACAAAACAAGGCAAAAGGGAAAAGATCGACGTAGACAAGGAGAAGGAGTAAAATGAAGAAGACAGTGATCGCAGTGATGGTTGTAGTGAGTTTTTTGACCGCAGTATCCGGGACCGGAGAGGCGATGAACAACGAATCGGCCGCATTGCTTACCGCAGGGATATTGATTTTCGGAACGCCTGTAATACAGGCGCTAACAGGGTCCCAAAGATATTACGACACCAGCCCATTTTACCAGTACCAGACATATGATTACGGATACGGCTATTCGCCTTCTTACTACGAAGACTATTATGATCGCGGCACGGACAGCGCATGGAAGTATGCCGTGCCCGGAAGATCTCCGTGCGATAATTATGGTTATACCGCATATAGGCACGGTTATCAGGAGGACAGCGGCATTACGGTTGAGTACCGGAATTACAAACATAGCCACTCGCCAGAAAGGCGTAGGGCTTACCTTGGCTGGGAGGGGAGGTATTAATGTGAATATACTTCAATTATTTGGTTTAACAATAATAGTTCTCTTTGTATTTTTCTCAGTTCTTGTTTTAATGCACACCAAGAAGAAAACACCGGGCATTCAAAAGGCACATAAAAATTATCCACTCATTCATATCTTCGGTCAGAGAGCTTTTCACGATGATGTTTTTATAGTCGGCAACTACGAGGGTATAAGGGATTTGTATTTTGCCCTAACTGAGGCAATGCAGGGGAAAGAGGAAGTTATCCCTGTCTATGTCAATGATGGGGAGGGATATAATATTTATGTGAAAATAGATGACCGGATAAGCTTGCACGAAGGTCACTATGCTGTGCCATATTCTGCGGACTATGCAGCCGAAAACAGGGAAGATGCTATTTTCCCGTGGACTCAAGTCGCAGGCGCAGATAAAGCAGATTAAAAAGAATAAAGAAAGACAACATAAATAGGATATAATATATATGTAAAAAATGTATAAATAGTTATGAGTTATGCGAGATCAAAAACAGGATAAAAAACAAAACGGAGAATCCAGGGATCAGCTTG
>JAKAKQ010000382.1 GCA_021813425.1 Nitrospirota bacterium | reverse complement strand
TTTATAGAAAGATTATTTATAAATATGCTGATGGTAACAAATCTGCAAGCTTTGAAAGATATGAAGGCAGTAAATGGATAAAGGGTTTAGGTAGCACAAAACGAATCTCGTATAATTTGCAGCATCTAAAGACGGCCTCAAACATACTTCTTTGTGAATCTGAAAAAGATTGTGATAATTTAGCCGCAATCGGCTTTACAGCAACAACAAGCGGAGGCGCTGAATCATGGAAGAATGAATTCGCAGATTATTTGCAGGAGAAAGAAATTGTTATAGCTCCGCATAATGATGAGGCCGGGAATAATTACGCAAAAAAGGTAGCTCAATCACTCAAAGGTAAAGCAAAATCAATAAAGATTCTTGATGCCATTATCTTTGGAGATCTTAAAGGCGCTGATATATCAGACTGGTTAGACCGGGGTCATACAAAAGAGGAGCTTTTAGAACTCATCAAGGCGATACCTGAATGGTCTTATAGTCCAGATATATATACTGAGACCAAAGGACTGATAGATTCACTCCTTAAATGGAACAACATACTAAGCCTTGACGTTAAGACAGAATACCTGCTTGATAAGCTAATCCCTAAGGGCAGTATTACCATGTTATTCGGCAGAGGCGGTATTGGCAAGACCTCCCTCTGCTTGCAGATAAGCAGAACAATAGCTGAGGGGATACCCTTTGCTGAATTGCAGACAATCAAAACACCAGTATTTTACATTGACCTTGAAAATCCTTTGGCCGTGCTAAAAGACAGAGTTGAGCATATAGGCAATTCTGAAAATATCTTTGTATGGCATCTTTCGTGCAGTCCTCAGCCTCCCAAAATGGATTCAAAAGACTGGGAATTATATAAACAGTTACCTGCCGGATTAATGATATTCGATACAATGCGGGCAGCAAATCAGTCAGACGAAGATAAGAGCAAAGAAACAGCGCTTGTAATGTCCAGAATGAAGGAACTAAGAGAGGCAGGCAATACTATAATTTTCCTTCAGCATACACCTAAAGGCAATGAGAATATTTATAAGGGAAGTACTGCATGGCTTGATCTTGCAGACCATGTTCTAAGTATCGAAGAAGTAAAAGGCAACGAAGAAGAACGTATTGAATTTGACAAGGAAAACCTCTACCGTTTCGGAACGAGAATAAAGACCCGCTATTCACCTCATCATATTTACTTGAGATTCAATCCGGACATTAAGGGGTTTGAGATCGCAAAAGACCCTGACATTGAAGTTATAGAGGCTATCCATGAACTTCTTTCAGACAAAGACGAGTTAAATACAAATCAAGTCTATGAACTGGTCAAGAAGGAACTGGATATAAAAGGCAAAGGTCAGGTTATAAAACTTCTTAAAAAGGGTGATGGTGAGTATTGGGATTCTGAGAAGAAAGGCAGGGCTGTTTATTATCGGTCTAAAGTCCAGCCTATATATAGTGAGACCACAAGACTGATAAATGAGAACGGTCTAAAGGATTCAAATTCTGAAACCTCACAAGTCCTTGATAATTCTATAGAGTCCAATAGTCCAGAGGGTATCCAGACCGATAGACCGATTAACCAATGTCCCAGACAACAAAGATGTATGCTTACACCCGGACAAAGAGATTTATGCGAAGTAAAAAAGCCCTGTCCAAAAGACAAGGATGGTTAACATTAACTTTCTATCAGAGGTGAACACATGAGAAAAAAGATTATTGACGATGAGAAGCTTAAAACCCTTTTAAAAGAAGATAAAAGCTATAAAAAAATAGGTGTGGAATTAGGGGTAAGTGCTGTAGCTGTCTTCAAGCGGGTTAAAAAACTTGGATTAACAAGCTTGCCCAGTTCAGCGAAAGGATTAACCGAGAAAGAAAGGAAATTTTGTATCGCTGTAGCTTCAGGCCGGTCAAGAATCAATGCAGTAATGCAAACATATGATGTTAGTTCGAGAGAAAGCGCAAAGGCATTGCAAAGAACCCTGATGAAAGACCCTGAAATTAGAACAGCCATTGATGATCTTATGGAGATAAAGGGCATAGGGCGGGACTTCCGTATTGAGAAACTTGGCGAACACATGAAAAACGCTGATCCTGTTATCTCACTCAAAGCTCTGGACATGGGCTTTAAGCTTGCAGACGATGCCGGAGAGTCCAAAAGGCAACTATCTGATAAATCGCATCATGGGTTTGATTTAAACGAATATAGAAATCCTGCATCTTTCGACAAGTCAGAGGGACAGTGCACCATTTGCGGAACAAGCGCATCAGACTATTTTTGCGGATCGTGTTATGAAAAGTACCCTGTAATGATAGATAGAATCAGACGCTACTGGAATGGTGATAAATGCGCTGCCTGCATGGAAGATAAAAGGTGTTATGAATACTGCACGTCTTGCAAGCAAAGACAATCATTGTTAACCCATGAAAAAAATAATACGGGCTTCCAGGAAGGGATACTAAATTGATTTTTTTCCACTAAAAGACCCCTCCCCTCCCCCCTCTGTGGAGATAAGTCTTGAAGACTACACTTGAACCTGAAGATATACAAGCCATAGCAACGGCGGTTATGGAGAGGCTGAAACCTGTCATTTCCGGCAATGGCAAGCATGAAGATGATACCGTCTTTGACGTTAAAGGACTATGTGATTACCTGCATGTAAGCGATAAATGGATTTATGAGAGAACACATCTTAAAGAGATTCCTCACTTGAAGGTCAACGGACTCCTCAGATTCAGGAGGAGGGATATTATTAAATGGCTGAATACCTTCAATGTCCCTGCTGTCAGTATTCCTGAGAGAATCTTAAAGACAGTGAAATGAACTATACAATTCACTATACAGCCCTTG
>JAKAKQ010000246.1 GCA_021813425.1 Nitrospirota bacterium | reverse complement strand
GAGACCTCTCCGCTTGTCAGCAGGCCCTTGCCAGCCAGTATCTTTTCAAGTGTGATCTGTTTTTCCATCCCCAGTGCAGAGGCAGCCTTGGCCGCCCTGCCAGAAGACCCTCCTATATCGGAGCGGAGCCGCGCGAGGAACGTCGGCAGCATCTGCCCGCCAAACACCGTGCAGGATCTTATTATCCCCTTTACAGACGGCGGGGCATAATACGAGGCCAGCTGCAAAAGCAGGTAGCGCTCGATATATTGCTGCTCTTCCTTTGACCTCGAAAACAGCCTTGCAACTTCCTTAACAAGGCGATCGCTCGGCACGCGGTTGCCTTTTTCAATAAGCGAAACATGGGTCATTGTTTTCTTTACTTTTTTAGCAAATTCGGCCTGTTTGAGGTCGCTCCGCTTCCGGAGCCAGGAAAATATTCTGCCTATGTTATTTTCTGCGGTAGATTTGGCTGAGATATCTCCCATCAGCGAAATCAGTCTCTGGTCCACCCTTTTTTCTTCTGTTTTGCCCTTTGTCTCCATCTGCATTATCTCCCTTCAAGAGTTTTTGTAATTTTACGTTTAAAAACGTAAAATTACAACTCTTAAATAAATCTTTTTACAAAACCAGTTTGTTGTAATGTTTTATTTTAACATTATTCACTAATAAGTATACCGCAACTGTATTTTAACTGTATCATAACACCTTGAAAAAAAATGATTTTAACATTAAAAATTAACAACTCATGTAAAAATAAATATAACTAAACATGTTGAGTTGACTTTTTATCCGTCTCGTTGTAGTATATTTCAATGCGCCAGAAACAATCAGAAAGCGACAACCCCCTCTTGATGGCTGGCGCTGTTGTTTTAGTCGTAGTGATCCTGGTGCTTGTCGTTAAGATGTCCCCTGCGGTGATCTTTAAAGTGGAACTCCCCTGGATCATTTCGCAGGCTAAAATCTACTCAGCGGTTGCCCCCACTTTGTATAACGAAGAAAAAGCCCAGCTCCTGGAGCTGCAATCTTATCTCAAAGAGCAGCAGTCCGCAAAAAAACTTAAGGATTTGCCAGCAAAAAATATCCGCACTTATATTTCAGAACACAGTCAGATGACCGATCTCACAACAAAGATTATTACCTGTCTTTTAATCGTCCCGCTTTCAATTTTCCTCATAGTCATAACTATGAAAAAAAGAAAGCGGCAGAGGACTGTTAATGAAAATCTCGGCATTGTCACTGGCCTTGGCCTCGGTGTCAACGGCTTTATCTCGATAGTCAGTAAATATCTTTCACCGCAAACGATAGAATCCATCAGGAATAACCCATCACCTCAACAGCTCAAAAACGCATTTATCTCTGTACGTGAGAAGGTGAATATTCCGAATAATCTTGCGGGACGGCAGTTCAGGCCGTTCTCCGCAGAACGAATAGCCATCCTTGAGGTGGGAAAGAAAAAAAATTATGACTTAGAGGGAGGAAAAAATGAATCTCAACCCACAGATATCTGACAGAGTGAAGCCTCTTGTAAAAATCTTTTTTAGATACACAAAGGCAAAACAAATTAAGGAAGATCTCCTTAACGCACAAGGAGACGGCGAAAAAGCGATTATAAATATCCTTCTTAACAATTACGACGCCATCCGGGCAGTTGTTCTGTCTGTCTGGAAAACATGGACGTTTCAGAAAGACAATCCCAATAATGATTATCCGATCACGGTTGATGATTGTCTTTCTGTCGCTACGGAAACACTCCTGGCCAATCTTGCACCGCGTTTAAACACGGAGATTTCTCCGGGCCGGTTTGCCATCATCATGGCTCTCTGGGTCGAGCAGAAAGTGAAGCGTGCGATTCTCATCGAAACCAAGCAGGGTCAAGGTTATGTAATCGAGAAACCCAAAAAAGAGAATCCTATCGCACCATCAATAGAACCGATGGAAACGGTAGAAACAGAAGCAGCAGCCCCATCCTTGGGCGTGCCCGCAGACGAATATAACATTATCGAAAGGGCTGAAACTATTTTGTCTGAGAAAGAGGATGCCTTAGAGGAAGAAGAGGCCGAACTCGGAGAACTCGGAGAAAATCTGTTTGAGACTTCGTTCGAGAACTTTTCCGAAGACGAAGCCGATGATTGCGAAACCACCAGACACCTTGGCCTAAAAAGTTCTTCCACGGAAAATATCATCAACGAAGAGAAAAACTACAAGAAAATAATCTACCGGGTCCACTTCAAGAACTCAGATGAAGAGATAATCTCATACACGGAGAAGATAATGATGCAGGCCCTCATTAACGGCAAATCCAAGCTAAAGTTTGACCGGTATGAAAATTCAGTTCTTTCCCCAAGCGGAAAAAACAAAAAAGAAATAAATTCCCCGCAGAAAGCCGGCATGTATTACCAAGCACGCCGGGCGAATATTCTGCGTAATTATGTAGGCAAAATTTAATACCAATAAGGAAGAAGGAGGATTTTGAAGCATGGAAAGCGCTAAGCTGCATATCGATGAAGTAAAAATTGAAGGGAGGCACAGGAAAGATTTTGGCGACATAGAGGGTCTTGCCAAAAGCATCAAAGAGACATGTCTTATGCACCCTGTCGTGCTTCAAAAGGGCACAGACAGGCTGATGGCAGGGCAAAGAAGGCTCATGGCCCTGCGGATGCTCGGGATTGAAGAACTTGAGGAAGGGGAACACTATCATTATGTTGATCTCGATATGGTAGCCAGAGGCGAATATGACGAGAACGTGCACCGTAAAGACTTCACCAATATCGAAAAGCTCGAGATTCTCAAGGCCGTGTACGAAGAAAAAAGAGCAAAGGCAAAAGAAGCGCAAAGGGCGGCATGGAAAGAGATAGG
>JAKAKQ010000063.1 GCA_021813425.1 Nitrospirota bacterium | reverse complement strand
GATTGCTCTTATATTATCTATTGTTCCGCTCGACTGAAGCTTCTTGAATGAAGAAAATATTTTGCCGATTAACCAAACAGAGGCCAGACCGGCAACAATTGCCCCTGTGATAGCAAGTCCGTTGCTGACCTTACTCTCTCTCAGGAGGACAAATCCCACCAGGCCGAACATCATGAAAAAGGCAGTTAGTCCCTGCATGGTAAGCAGTTTGAAACTTACATCAGCATCAGCATGAACAACATCAGCATGCCCTACATCAATATCAGTATCAACGTCGCTATCGCCCCCAAACAACTGGAGGACAAATCTTACCAAAAACATAACTCCGCCAAGAAAGGCGCAAATCAGAAAAAACTTTTCGAGGCCAGTTAAATCAGTGAACGCTCCCTCCATTTTTACCTCCTCAATAAACAAAAGGAATAAACCATATAAACAGTAATATTATTTATATGTTTTTTCAACAGAAATCTACATTAATGAGGGCAAAATATTTGATATAAGATAAAAAAAGAAATACTATCTGAGGTCTCTAATCCCTGCAGACCATGTTGTCGGTCATTATGATCAGGTCCTCGTCCGTCCCTTCAAGGGCTTCGCACACCCTGCCCATCTCCTGTATAAGATGGCTTCTTTTCACATTCAGTTTCTTGTCCGTTACAACAGCGATGAACTTGATCAGCCCGACTCTGACCTTCTGACCTTTATTGTCCATGAAAGAAAGCGTGGTACTGTTTTTCAGGTCATCTTTCGAATAGTACGCTTCAACCTTCTTGCTGAATGCTTTGCCGGCCTCTTTAAAGAGTTTGGGGATATTTTTTGTCCTGCACATCGCTATAAAGTCATGGGTGCTTAATGTGCCCACAAAACTGTTCTTGCACTTTGCAGAAGTTGTTTTAAGTATTGCGGCTGCCCACTGGATTATTTCGGCATGTTTGTTCGGTCCGTACTTTATAAGATAAGGATGGATGTTTGCGATCCTTACATAGACTATGGAATATTCGCCTATCTGAGGGAAAACCTCATCGAGCTTCTTTAATATCGCTGCCTTGTCAGGCAGACCAGTCAGAAAATCAGGCCACAGATACGGGTTGTCCTGTTTTTTATGAAGGTCCTGTATGTATTTTTTTGCCTCTGCTATCCCCATAATCTACCCCCTGAAAAGATTTAATATATGTAAAATAAATACAGTATTTCAGGCCGGATTGTCAACTTTAAGTTTTAATTATCAGGTTATTTATCAAACACCTCCCTTACCTTTCTTAAAAGCTCTATTGGTGAGACCGGCTTGTAGATGAGCGTTATGCCTTCATCAAGCAAGCCCTGTTCGTGAATAATCTCCGATGCATATCCGCTGACAAATATTACCTTAATATCAGGCCTTATTCCCCTTATTTCTTCATATGCCTCTTTACCGTTTTTCTGAGAAAGCCATCCGAGGCAAAGTCTACGACCCTCTGTTTTTTGCTCTCCAGATATTCCAGCACCTGCCCTTCCTTCCCTTCAGCAATCAGCCTCATGCCTGTCAATAACTGTTCTTTCAGGGAGTTTTCTGCAGTATAATAATTCAGTACAGAAAAAAATATCAGCGGGATTGCAGTTAAGGAGATAAAGATAATTATAAATTTCTGCCTGATTCTCATGGAATATGCCTTTTGATGAAATCATATCACAAGTTGCAGACGCTTACTTTTTTGAATTAGTAAAAGTTCTTTAAATTACATTTACATCGGAAGCCTTGACAGTATCCTGGAGTTGAGGTAGCATATAACATTTTAGCGGGATCATATTACACTTCAGCGAGACATGTTTGAGAGCATATTTACATGAAAGCAGTAGCAACAGAGCTACGAGCTTCGGCGGTAGCCTGTCCAAAATGCCTGATTGTGTTTAGCTTGGATTTTATTTAAGGCGACCGGAAAGTTTTCAATACGACAATGTTGTCAAATCGCAAATTTTTCATACAAGCCTTTAAATTTTTTGACCTCGTTACGGTAGCGTTCGGCTTTGTATCTACCTTGCTGATACTCTCCAACTTTCCCCTTGCGTCCATCCTCTCGCTTCAACTGCGGATAAGTCACCTGTTCCTGTTTGGTTTCCTGATGTATTTCTGGCATATTATCTTTGTGCTGTTTAACTTGCATACGTCAAAGCGGATCGGGAACATCTATCAGGAATTCAAAGATATTTTAAAATGTACATCTCTGGGCAGTCTGGCAATGCTTATAGCGGGATTTGTTTTTAGGATTGAACTGTTGAACGGGACATCTATTTCACTGTTCTGGCTGAACATCAGCCTGCTCATGATTTCAGGAAGGATTGTCCTTCGCTATTCCCTTGCATTCCTGAGGAAAAGAGGGATAAACCAAAAAAATGTGATAATAGTCGGAGTCGGGGAAAGGGCGCTCAAATTCGCAGATATGATCAGCAGCAGGAAGGACCTCGGATACAAAATACTGGGTTTTGTGGATGGAAAAAAGTATGCCAGGAAGATGTCAGTCAAATGGCCTTTGATGGGCGATCTGGGAGATATGCCGGGGCTGCTCAGCAATAACATTGTCGATGAAGTAATTTTATGCCTCCCTATCAAGTCCAACTATGACAAGATTGAGGAGATCGTCGCACTTTGCAATGAGCAGGGGATCCTCGTCAGAGTGCTCGCCGATTTCTTTATGTCATTACTGGCCAAATCACAATTGACCTTTATTGACGAAAAAATGCTTTTCACCGTGCACTTCGCTCCGCACGAGGACCCGAGGATACTGATAAAGAAGGCTTTCGACTTTATCGGTGCGGCAGTCCTTTTGGTGTTGTTCTCTCCAGTCTTTTTGGTAGCGCCGA
>JAKAKQ010000139.1 GCA_021813425.1 Nitrospirota bacterium | reverse complement strand
GTGTTGTTTCATCAAGTTTGATCTCTTCATCAAATCCAATGGCCTTCTGTTTTTTTAAATCGTCGATCTTCTTTAAAGGTCTTTCGAGCATATTGCTTCTTGTTGTAGTAAGAAGATCATACTCTTTTTTTGCGTCATCAAGTCTTTTACCCATTGCTTCAAATTTTTCTTTGTATAGACCCCATTGCTTTGAAAACTCTCCGAGCAGCTTAAGTATTTCAGACGCTGTTTGTTCGAGATTAAAGTTTGCAACCGCCTGCCTTACGACTGCCAGCACAGCATAGAGAGTGAAAGGAGAGCATAGTATGACTTTCTGTTTCAGAGCCTCATCCATAATTGTCGTGTCAGCCTCGTTTATAAAGCTGTAAACCTGCTCATTTGGAATAAAAACAATAACATAGTCAACCGTATTATCAGCAGTATCTATGTAGGCACGATTGGTCACCTGTTTAATCATTGTTTTTGTGTTTCTAAGAAGTTCCTCTTTAAATCTCTTTTTGTCATGTTCTGTCTGGGCATCAAGATAGTTCTGATAATTTTCAAGCGGAAACTTCACATCCATGTTTATCTTAAGGCTGTTGGGAAGGAAAAATGTGTAGTCAGGTCTTCCAGATGAACCTTCGAGGGTTTTTTGCTTGATATAGTTCAATCCTTCTACAAGCCCAACCAGCCTCAGAATATCTTCTGCCATGCGCTCTCCCCATTCGCCTCTTTTCTTGGAACTTGCAAGGGCGTGTTTAAGATGCTCGGTTGTATCCTTCAGTTTTGATGTTACATCCGCATGATGTTCAACAAGGGTAGATATCTTAACGCTTCCCTTTTCAACTTCAGATAGTTTCTGCTGCATCTCCGTAAGTGTCTTTGCAATAGTTTCGACACTTTTGTCGATAAGCTCCTTTTTTCCTTCAAGCTCTTTTTTTCCTTCAACGGTCTGTGATTTAAGTTTTTCTTCGGCTAATTTCAGGAACTCGGCGGAGTTTTTGGAAAGTGCATCCAAAGAAATAGAGCCCAGTTTGTCCGTAATCCATGTTTCAATTGTCTGAAGGTTTTTTTCCGCCTCCTGATATTTTGCATCCATTGAAGCCCTTGCCTGTTTCTCATCCGTTAATTCTTTTCTAATTTGCTCTAATCTGCCATCTTTTCCCGCTATCTCGGCATCTTTATCAGCTAACTGTTTCCTGAGTTCATTGTTCACAGCTTCTGTGCTTTTGGCCTTTGACGCTGCGATAAGCCATGCGATAATTCCGCCAAGCACTATACCTGCAATTATATATGCTATTTCTGTCAAATCAATCCTCCATTGTTATATCTTTTCATAAACCCACACCCTTCCCCCATCCCTTATTTCATCTATTCTTTTTACAAGCCTCTTCTTATGAAGATTAAGGAGCCTCGTCCCGCTTGTATTTGCAGGGAGTTTTAAAGCAGCCGAAAGTTCACTTGCTGTAAGCTTTTTCTTCTTCGAAATTAAATTCAGAGTTTCCTGCAAATAGTTGTTGAGATTTCCGATAAGAATTTTTTTACCGTCTTTCATTTCGGCAATGACTGCAAGGTCTTTCCTCTCAAGCGCAACCTCGATATTCTCCTTCTGGTTTTCGTTAAGACCTGCAAGAATAACATACTTATTTCCATATTCGTTGCTTAAAAGCCTTGAGATAAGCTTTGCCACGATCTCATCAGCACATGAATAATCAATTATACCTATCTTTGAAAAATCGAGGGCAATGACAGAACCATCTTTTTCATTTAAGATATCCCTCTCAATGCGCTCCCTCATCACCTGCCCGGAATTCCGCGTAACAAGATCAGATGAACCGTTCTTCAGTTCTTCTTTAAGGAGTTTATAGAGGTTGTAGGTTTGCATATTAGTTCTATATTACCTATCAGGGAACCTTTCCAAGGGATCTCAATATCGCCTTCAAAAGGGATGCGCTGTGTCCGAGTTGTATATATGCTTCATCCCTTGTCATGTTCCTGTTTTCAGCCTTAAGTTTTTGGGCAAGCATTTTAGAAATGCCGGCAATACGGGCAATCTCTCTCGACAGGTCTTCCTCAAGATAATCGGGACTCAGATTGATTGTATACATATTTTTCTCTATAAGAGCGATCTTTTTCAGGACTTCATCCTCAACAATCCCGTCGTTGATAAGATGATGCGCCTTGTTAAAATCATCGTATGGCACGTGATGCAGGGGCTGGGATAAATCCCCCACGTAATGCACACAGAAGGCAATATGATATTCAGGGTATTTACCTGCATCCGAGGCCTTTCTGTACTCCCTTAAAGAACCGATTATAGCCCCGTAGAGGTGACCTTCCCTGTCCGAAGGGTCATTATACTTTTTAACCTGCGATAAAACCAGCTCAGGCGTTATCTCAACATTATTATCATTATCGAAATAGTGATTCTTCACCTCCTTGTTTCCGGCCTTTGTTTTTGCAATATCCGGACCGACTGCATTGTACCACTTGCTGTATCCGGCAGCCTTTGCAACAGCAAGGTGCGTCTCGTCATGCCAGCCAAAGGCCAGGGCGAAGGAAGAAATAATAATAAAAACAGAAAGGAAAGCTATTAATTTTATGTTTAAACGATTCATGATTTTGTTAGCTTAATTTCGATTCATTCCAAGAAATTTTCCTATTATCCACGTAAATAGCGAACAGTCTGTTGTCATGTGAACCACCTCCTTAAACATCCTCATGAAGCAACGTCTCCAAGTAGTCGGCACCCAAAATATCGGGCACAAAACAGTATCTATTAGCTTTTCTTAAACTTCCCCTTCCCCGAATTGAATTTCACCAATTTTTTCCAGTCAACCTTCCCGTCAATACAAAATTCATTCATAAAATTTAAGGTAAATTTATTGATGCTTTGAGCATAAGCGACAAGAAATTCCTCATTTCGTTCTTTCGCCTTATGGCCAAGAGGCCCTATAATCTCCGTATATAGATTTTCATTGCCGGAAATAAGTTCCCAAAATCTTTGTCCGCAGTATTTGAAATAATCACCTTTATCAGGCCTGTTATCACGACCGTAACAGCAACCATTGATTGCCTGAACATTTATTTTCGAATTGCTTGTTCTAAGAATTCTATTAGCTTTCCTGAAATTATCCTTCATTTTAATTAATTGCTGACTATTTGCCCAGTTCGGACCAGACTTGATTGCGACAATATAGTGGATGTTATCATTCACGAATTCCAAATCAATCCCTTCAGCAGAAGACTTCTTTCCTCCATATATTTTTTCACAAATAAAAATAGCAAGTCCCTCCAAGAAGTCTCCGAATATTGTTTCTTCTTGTGAAGAAAGATGCGCATCAAGAAGTGGTTTAACCAAGTCTTGAGCTGTATGAATATTTTTAGCTTTAAACAAATAAGGGTTTTTCTTTTGAAGAACTGTTGATAGCTTTAATTTTTCAAGGTTTTCCAACCTCTTCGCATGAAAAGTACTTATATTTTTCTCAATGTACGCGATTACGTCTTTATTTTCGATTCTTCCCATACTTTGCCTGCCTTTCAAAAAGTAACATGCCTTTATATCTATTTGCCTCATCGTTGACCATATCATAATAATCTTTCGATATATCAATACCGATGGAATTCCGCTTGAGTCTGTTAGCAACTTTTGTGGTTGTGCCGGAACCCATAAATGGATCCAATACCCAATCGTCTTCTTTTGTAAATAATTTTATGAACCATTCTGGCAAAGCTTCAGGAAAAACGGCACTGTGATTTCTATTAGAGCATTCAGTTGCCATAAGAAGCACATTATTCGGATAGACTTTGTCCTTATTCAACCAATTTGCTATTTTTTTCCCAAATCCGCTTCCGACTTTTGAGTTATCTCTAATCATATCGGTTTTGCTTAAATTTCTTAATCTCGTTTTAGCCCATTCACCCATCGGAATCATAACTTCTTCTTGATACATATTAAATTTCTTGCTTTTGTTAAATTGCAACAACCTTTCCCATGAATCCCTGAATCTATTAGGCCACTTTCCAGGGTAACAATTTTTTTTATGCCACATAAATTCTTCAGTCCAAAGCCAACCTTGCTTTCTCATTTCAAGGATGAGTTCAATCACATAAGTATGCCGCTCGCCATTAACAACTTTTTCCTTGATGTTCAATATAAATGTGCCATCAGGTTTTAAAACCCTCATAAGTTCTTTGCTTATAGGCAAGAACCATTTAACATAATTATCAGGTTTTATTCCCCCATATGTGCCATTTCTACTGTCTGCGTAAGGAGGTGATGTAACAATCAAATCTATTGAATTTTCATCAAGGCTTTTTAAGACTTCTTTACAATCGCCTAAAATTATTTTCGTGTTTATTTTTCTCATGTGTTATTCCTCCACCCACGGATAAAAATCCTTCTCATCTGTAATCTTCAATCTCTCAACCATCCATTCTCCAACAACATCCCTGATCTCTCCAATCATCTCTATATCCCAATTAATATCTTCCCCTGTTGGATTAACAGTTTTAATGAGATCAAAAATTGCATTGTCAACAAAATCCTGTCTTTTTATCTGTACTGATGTTAATTTCATTTTCTCACTCCCTTTTATGTTTCCTTATCCGCCTTCTGGTCAATAAATTTCATCTAAAAATCTCCCCTCACCCCTCTTTGCCAAAGAGGGGATGATATTCTGGATTCCCGCTTAATGACTGCGGGAATGACAAAATTGGAAGTGTCTCAATGCTAATTCTCAGAAAACCATCACAAAGACTTTTGTCTGTCTCAGCAATCTCTTTGTAAATACTCTCTACCTTTTTCAATGCCTCATTATTTTCCATCTCTTTTTTCCTCACAAATTTAAATGCACTCTCAGGGCATTATTTATCGTTTTTACGCTCTGTTTCCTCCACCAACTGCCACTCCGCGTAGCCCTCTTTTCTTTCCGAAAGACTTTTGCCTTTCAAAACCGTCTTCTTCATTGCCGGGTGGGTTTTGATGTTGATATACGCCCGGACGAGGTTTGCGATTGTAGCCTCATGGAAAACAAGTTCAGTGCCGTCCTTGAGGATAATAGTTGTCCGCAGGTGTTTATGCCCTTCGGGAATCTCAGCAATTAACTCTTTTATATCTTCATTTCTGATGATCATTTCATATCTTCAATTGATTCAATTGAACCATAGAACATAGTATTTGTCAAGAGGAAATTGTTTGGGGAAAAGAGATTGCCACGGTCGAAGCGACCTCGCAATGACAGCAAAATAAATTATACTTCGGGAAGGATGATGTTCACCTGTGCCCCGGGGAAATATGCAAGGCTTGTCTCTCTTCTCTTCCCCCTGCCCCACTTCGGGATTATTGATAGCTTCGCAGTGCCTGAACGGATAGAGAGTTTCCCATCCCATTCATTGACAAAACGCCTGACCGCGGACAAACCATGCCCCCTGCCCTTGTCCTCGTACCTCGATGCGCCGTGAAGCAGTCCTTTTTCTATCGCCTCATAATCATCCTTTAACTCAAATCTCTTTGATAAAGACTTCCTGAACCCTATCCCTATATCCATGACTGCAATCTTGACGATGTTCTTATTTAAATTTTGCCAGAAATACTTCTGTATGCCAACAAACCCTCCGGTTTCACTATGCTCAATTATGTTCTGACAGACCTCTGAAAGCGCAACTATAAAGCCGTTTATCGCCCTCTCATCATAGTGAAGATGCTTCTTTAGAATCGCATTGGCGCGTTCTTTGACCTTGCCTACAATAAAATGGATATCGTCTGACTTCTCTATCGGGGTAATCTCAAGCAAGACGTCCGTATCAGGGCTTCTTAGAAATTTATCGGTTATTCCGGGGCTGGATGGATCAAGCTTAAAGTATTCTCCGGCAAATTTAAAAAAGTCCATTCGCTCGAGATATCTGAGGACTTCTTCCGATTGTGGAAGACTAATGGTTTTTTGATTGCCTTCGGATTTAAAAAGTTCCCCGACCTGAAGGATTCCGACCATGCCGTAAGGATCGATAAATATAACATCACGAAGATCGATTATATCCGATGATTCAAACTGATTTATCGTCTTGTCAAAGGTTTCTTCTGTTATCTGCATAATAGATCGTTCATTTTAGACCGACGATAGATCCTCTTAAAAAGCGAAAGACCGTTGTTCCTTTTGAAACCTTCTGTTAATTCAGTATCTCTGTTCCTATGCCCTCTTTTGTGAATATCTCAAGGAGCAGGCAGTGAGGAATTCTCCCGTCAACAATATGAGTTTTACTTACTCCATCTGAGAGGGCATTAAGACATGCCTGAACTTTTGGAAGCATGCCGCCTTTAATTGTTCCATTCTTAATCAGTTTGTTGATCTGGTTTTTCTTTAATGTCGATATTATGTTGCCTTTTTTATCGAGCAAGCCTGGAACATCTGTCAGCAGGATAAGTTTTTCGGCTTTGAGAGCTGACGAGACAGCTGCTGCAACATAGTCGGCATTTATGTTTAATGTCTCTCTGTTGGGACCTTCCCCGATCGGAGAAATTACAGGTATAAAACCCTCCTTTTCAAGGCTGTCTATTATATTGGGATTTATCGAAGTAACTTCCCCTACAAGTCCGAGGTCTATTATCTCGTCAACGCCTGTCTCAGGTGTGGTCTTTTTTATTATCTTCTTCTTTGCCTTAATCATACCCCCGTCTTTTCCACTTAGACCGACTGCCTTTCCACCGTGGCTGGTTATGAGCGATACGATTTCCTTGTTTACAAGACCGCCAAGGACCATCTCAACTATATCCATTGTCTCCTGGTCTGTAACTCTCTGCCCGTGTACAAACTCAGGCTTTTTCCCCATCTTCTCCATAGTGGCAGATATCTTGGGTCCTCCGCCATGGACAATCACTGTGCGTATCCCTATAAAATTGAGCATGACAATATCTTTTGCAAAGGAATCCTTAAGCTCCTTTTTTGTCTGTGCTGCCCCGCCATATTTTATTACAAATGTCTTGCCGTAAAAATTCCGGATGTAAGGCAGGGCATCTATAAGTATCTCAGCCTTCTTTATTATCTCTTTCATTTCACTTTCCTTTCATCTCAAAACACGGGATGCAGAGTATTTTCCCGTTCCTGACCCTTGCCTTTGGTTCAGCGACCTTTTCATTACATATCTCACATGAGATGCTCTGATATATCTCTGCTTCAGGAGGGAGCTTCTCTTTTCCCTTTGTGACAGTCATAAGTTCTCTTTCACTGGTATTAAGTATATGCTTGATCTTAGCGGCCTTTCTGTCATGGACAAATTTTATAACCTTCTCAGAACGATCGCCTTTCATATATCTTTCCCACATAGCCTTTTCTTCCTTTGTCTCTTTGGGCTTTTTCCAGTCTATTGATATCCTTATGCTTTTCCCGGACGGTCTCCTGATGAATGTATACACCTGCTTGCCGTAATCCCTGAATATCAGATTGCCTTTGCCGAATGTGCATCCTGTCATTAACTGGATCGCATCCACAGCACAGGAATTATTTTCTACTATGGCAACAAGCTCCTCGTCCTCAGAGCGTCCTGCAAACTCTTTAAGCGCCTTTTTTGAAACCCTGTACCCCATAGCAAGCCCGGGACATGAGTGCCCGTGGAAATCCACTACATCATCATATGTTTTCATAATGGAATTTTACACAAAATATTATTTTTTGGATAGTCAGTATTTATCATACCCGTCAAAAATATTATATATGATTGTTTTTGATTTTCATTGTCTTCTGGGCATTTATTGGAATATAATTTATCAAATGGGTATTATTACCGATAAAGAAAGAATAGACGAAGCCCTTGAATTAATATGGGTGCTTGAAGAAGAAGGACATAGTGAACTGAACCGCTTTAAGCTGAGTTCCGATGACTCCGATACAGGACTGCTTGTTGAGACACTGGCACAGGAAGGACTTGCATCGCTCGTTGATGACAAGATACTCTTCACAGAAAAAGGAAGAAAGACAGCCAAAGGGCTTATTAGAAGACAACGTCTTGCAGAAAGGCTCTTCACTGATATATTCGAAATGCCGGATGATACAGTCCTTGACGATGCATGCAAGATGGAACATATCTTAAGCGAGGAACTTACTGAAAGCGTCTGTACATTTCTTGGACATCCCCCGAACTGTCCACACGGCAAACCGATACCAAGGGGTGAGTGCTGCAACAAGTTCAGGGTTGATGTAACCCCTGTTGTAACAAGGCTTTCTGATTTCGAAGTAGGTTCAAAAGGAAGGATTACATTTATTGTCCCGTCGGACCCCTCCAGAATAAGCAAGCTGAATTCCCTTGGAATTACAGCAGGAAGTGTAATCAAGTTCCTCCAAAAAACGCCCTCCTGCATTCTGCAGATAGATGAGACAACTGTAGCCATAGACCCTGAAATAGCTAAAGAGATTTATATTAAAAAAGTTGTTTCATAGCCGTTCATAAAGCTTGCAAACTGCATAGGTATTCTTTTAAAGTTACAATAAAAGTGATGACACGTGTCGAAGAAAGATTAATCGCTGCCCATACGGCCCACGGTGAAGAACTGTGGGAACTCATAAGAGATCCCCACCCGGAAGTCATTTTAAACGCATCACTTAACAAAAATCTTACGGAAGAGATGGCAGTTTTTATCGCAAAGAAAAAGAATACGCCCTCTGAGGTGCTCGGGTTCCTTGCAAATGACATAAGGTTTAAAGACAGTTACAAATTAAAACTCGCAATATGCAAAAATCCTAAAAGCCCGCAAAAGATAACTATATCCCTGTTGAAATTCCTGCGGATATTCGACCTCGGTGATATGACAAGGGATCAAAACATCCCGATCAATATAAGGCAAAAAATAGAGTATTCAATATCTGAAAAGATACCGTCGCTTCCGTCAGGCAACAAGGCAGCCCTTGCAAAAAGGGCAAACAGTAATATCGTCATGTCACTTATGGAAAGGGGAGACAGGAGTGTCATCAGCAAGTGCCTTGAAAGCCCTGCTATTACAGAGGGACATATCTGCAAGATAATAAATAAAAAAACATCAAAACCGCTCGCAATTAAAATGATAGCTGAAGATCCAAAATGGTCTTTGAGATACAGCATCAGGTTCGCTTTAATCAGAAATTATCACGCGCCAATGAAGCAGGTCACGGAATTTATAACCAGCATGAAGACTGCCGATCTTAAAGAGTTGTATTCGGACGAGAGCGTGCCAAAATCGACAAAGCCTTTTATATTCAGGGAGCTTCTTGAAAGGGACGAGACAGTACATATCGGAGAACATGAGACATATGAACTGTCTGAAGACGAAGATCAAAGCCTTTTGTAATGGTTAATTCAGATTATGATGTCCTGTAACGATGCCTGATAAACTCGATCACTCCAGGCATAACCGAAATTATTATTATTGCTAAAATAACAAACGTAAAGTTCTGTTTTATGATAGGGAGATTGCCGAAGTAGTACCCTCCAAAAATAAAAATACCTACCCACGCAACACCTGCTGTGATGTTATAGATCGAAAAGCGCCAATGGCTCATAAACCCAAGGCCCGCTACAAAAGGGGCAAAGGTCCGGATAATAGGGATGAATCTTGCTATGACAATTGTCTTTCCGCCGTGTTTCTCATAAAAACGATGGGTACGGTACAGATATTCCTTGTTCAGAAATCTCACATTTTCTTTATGAAATATTTTAGGTCCTATAAAGTAGCCGATCCAGTAATTGACTGCATTCCCTGCAATTGCTGCGACACTGAGGAGAGCGAATAACCACGATACTTCCAGCGAACCTATAGCTGCGAAGGTCCCGGCAGCAAAAAGGAGAGAGTCACCAGGAAGGATCGGCGTTACAACCAGACCCGTCTCGCAGAAAATAATAAGAAAAAGTATTGCATATGTCCAGAGGCCATAATCCTGGATAACCACGCTCAGATGTTTATCGAGGTGAATAAATATATCTATAATATTAGCAAAAAGTTCCATTGTTTCTCCTGAAATTTATTAATTATTATAACTTTAATGGCGTAAAAAAAGTCTCTTTTGGGACATCAAAGCCTTATCAGGATCTGAAAATATCCATCCATATCTTTAGCGCTGTGGCAGAAATAATTGCTGCGAGAAGCCATCTCAGAAATTCTGTCCTTGTATGTTTGCTTGCAATTCCTCCTAATTTTGCTGCAGGAACAGCTCCTGTCAGAAGGGCGGCAGCCATGAGAAAAGGCACCTGGCCTGTTGCGACCTTTCCGATCAATCCTGCTGTCGAAGAGAAAAGACCGATCGCAAGTGTGCTTCCGAGTGCGACCCTGAGAGGGATTTTCAGAATATATAAAAGTATCGGGATGATAATAAATGCACCCCCTTGTCCTACAAGGCCTACCAGAAAACCGATGAAGATACCGATAATAACTGCTGTATATTTATGGAAATCAACCTTATCTTCTGTCAAATCATCTTTTATATAGCTGCGGGGAATAAACATCATTACTGAGGCGGTAAAGGCAAGCAATCCGAAAATAAACAGCAAAAGTTTATCAGGGACTATCTTTGAGATAAATGATCCTGTGAGAGATGATAAAAACAGGGAAAGGCCGAGAGTAAGGACAAGGGTCTTATTCACAAGCCTCTGTTTCCGGTAAAAGAGCATTGCCGACAGGGATGCAAAGAAGCCCTGTATCATGGTAAGGCCTGTAATGCTTTTTACATCGATCCCGTCAAATCCCAAAATAGGTGGAAGGTAGAGTAAAAGAGGGAACATAACTATTCCACCGCCGATACCTAACAAACCTGAGAAGAAACCGACTGTCGAGCCTGCTAAAAGAAGAAATGCATAAAAGGTCAGAGGCATCTATCTTTCTACAAATATCTTTATGGCGTCTTTTTTGCCTTCATCTATAACATCGCCGATATGGGCGGCTAACACACCTTCTCCCCGCAGAGCGGATATAAGCCTGTCTTTTCTGTCCACCGGGACAAAGATAAGAAGACCCCCTGATGTCTGGGCATCGTTCAGTAGAATTTTTTCAGTATCAGAGACTTCTTTTCCCCAGCTGACGAATGAGCTGAAACTTTTGCTGTTTGCTATCGTACCACCGGGCACCTTATTCATATCTACAAGCCTTATTGCATCTTCAAAAAACGGCACTCGGCTTGAAAAGATACGGGCCCTGCATTTACTGGCAGAAAGGACCTCGTGCAGATGCCCGATGAGGCCGAAACCGGTTATGTCTGTTGCTGTGCTAACTCCTGTTTCAAGCATAAGCTCACTTGCTTTCCGATTCAAAGATGACATCGAAATTGTGAACTCTTCAATAACTGCCTCGCTGCACAGTCCGGCCTTCACACCCGTAGAAATGATTCCTGTGCCGATTTTTTTTGTTAGTATCAGGGCATCCCCTGCCTTAGCCTTTGAATTATCAAGGATGTTGTCCGGATGTATGACACCCATAACCGCAAATCCGTATTTAGGTTCTTTGTCCCTGATGGTATGTCCGCCTATGATCGACACCTCTGCCTCAGTCATTTTATCTATCCCGCCCTGCATTATTCTTTTAAGGGAGGGGAAAAACTCAGACTGATTCGGAAACATGGCAATATTCAGGGCTACAAGGGGCTTGCCGCCCATTGCATATACATCCGAAAGAGCATTGGCAGCCGCTATCGAGCCGAACCAGTAAGGGTCATCGACTATCGGGGTAAAGAAATCAGTGGTCAAGACAACAGCTATATCATCTGAAATGCGGTATACTCCTGCATCATCTGCATTTGATGAACCGATCAGCACATTCTTGTCTGTAATCAGGGGCAGCTGTCCCAGCACCTGGGACAGGTCCGAAGGACTGAATTTTGCAGCTCAGCCGGCGCAGCTCGATAGATTTGTCAGTTTTATATCCATCTCCACCTCCCACCAATATAATCGCTCTATTGTAAACGTATTAAACTGTTACGCTGTCATTGCGGCTTGTCCGCAATCCTTCTGAAAAAGAAAGATTCCCTACAAGCGGGAATGACAGATTGTAAAAACAATAAATGCGTTTGTATTAGATACATTAAATCATGGGGACAGAATATTTCAATCGACTCAAAACAACCTTTTCTGTCCTTTAATCTCTTTCTTTACAACCTCTTCGAATATCTTTATCTTCCCGTATTCACCATCGTACCCAGGCGCTATATTGACTTTATGGTCACGCACCCTTGAAATCGCCTCAGCGAGCCTATATGAGCCTGCACGTTCTATATCTTCAACCGGTGTTTCAAGCAGTATTTTGAATTCATTGCCCAGGTTTTCAAGCAAACGCAAATAATCTTTTTCAACTGTCTTGCTGCCTGCACCTACTTTCAGGGTTTCAGCGATTATCTCGTGAAGCGGGATTATTGAATAATAATCCGGAGCCCCTATTGGTCTGAAACCATCCTCCCTGTCAGCAAGTTTTTCCACCCTATGCATAACACCTACAGTTACCTTCTTTCCACAAACAGGGCAGAGATAATTATGCTTCATAGTCTCCTTTGGTGACAAAGAGATCTCGCATGACCTGTGTCCGTCATAATGATATTTACCTTCTTCGGGAAAAAACTCTATTGTGCCAAAGAACCCCTTCCTGTCTTTTAACGCTTTCATCATTGCTTTGTATGAAAATCCCGTATCAAATATATTTGCCTCACGACCAAGCTTTGCTGGTGAATGGGCATCAGAGTTTGATATCAGCGTGATATTATCCAAAGACGAGAGACGCCAGTTCATGGAAGGGTCTGAAGAGAGGCCTGTTTCTATTGCATGTATATGGGGGGTCAGGTCTTCAAAGCATTCCTCAAGAGAATCGAACCCGGACATCGCACCAAATACAGAAAAATGCGGGGTCCATGCATGCGCCGGCACAAGCATCGCATCTTTCGACTCACTGACGATAATTTTCAGAAGCTCCTTTGCATCGAGACCGAGAATCGGCCTTCCGTCTGAAGAAAGATTGCCTATCCTCGAAAGTCTTTTGCTTATCCTGAATGCATCTTCAAAATCGGGGACAAATACTATACAGTGAACCTTCCTTGTCTTTCCCAATTTACTGTAAATACAACTGATTTCAGATGAGAGGATAAAGAAGGTATCTGATATGCAGGATGCGGGAATATCATTCACACGAAATTCTTTTTTCAGGGCAAACAGGCCGTTTCCTGTTGTTTCAAGCTTGTCCTTCAGTTCTAAAAGCCACTCCGGATGCGTAAAGTCGCCTGTACCGACAACTTTTATCCCCTTTAACTGCGCCCATTTCCAGAGATTCTCAGGAGACATATCCCTGCTCGTTGCACGTGAATATCTTGAATGTATATGAAGGTCTGCAATAAATTTCACGGTTGATTATAAAAGAAAAAGAATGATAAATGAAATAAGAGTTGTTTTTTTATCCTTAACCCCCAAAATGCAATCATTGCAGGGACACGCTCCAAAAAACTTTATAATGTCGCAATCTGGATACTTATGAAATCAAATGTTTTTTATGAAAATATGATGTTCTTTTGAGTGGCAGACGTCTTGCAAAGGTGGCGCAGATAAAGATTTTTTCCACATATCCCTTCAATTATTATTCTAAAATGCATTTTTTGGTTAAATGGTCGGGGCGACCCGATTTGAACGGGCGACCACTCGCACCCCAAGCGAGTGCGCTACCAGACTGCGCCACGCCCCGTTATTTAATCTGATTTAAAATGTCCCGAAGTCTCTTCTTAACGAACTCTAAGGTATTGGCAGGACTTTGTGAATCTTTAAGCTGCGTCACAGGAACCGCTTTGGGTTCAGAGACCTTTTGTGTGCTTTCACCGAATTTCTTTCTGACACCCTCTATTGTATATCTTTCCTGATACAGCATCTTTTTTAACTGGAGGATCATTTCAAGGTCTTTCTTAATATAGACTCTCTGTCCGGACTTATTTTTCCTCGGTCTTAAGAATGGGAATTCGGTCTCCCAGTATCTTAAAACATAAGATTCAACTCCGGTGATCTTACTCACCTCGCCTATCTTGTAAAAAAGCTTATCAGGCAAAGGCAATTGAGGCTTAATAAGTTCACTGACAGGTTTATGCATCTAATTTCTCAATCTGCTCCTTCAGTTCATTGCTCACTCTAAAAGTTATTACCCTTCTCGGGGTAATTTCAAGGTCCTCACCTGTTTTGGGATTACGTCCCCTGCGAGCCATTTTTTTTCTAACGTTAAACGTACCGAATCCGGATATTTTTACTGACTCACCCTCAGCAAAGGTCTGTCTGATTGTGTCAAAGAGAATCTCAATTATATCCTGAGCTTCCTTCTTGGACAGGCCTACTTTTTCAAAAATTGCATCAACAAGATCCGCTTTTGTCATCTATGCATCTCCCAAATGAATTTTCTTAATTATATTAAGGACATAGCCGCTTGTCAAGAAGATTTTAGTTTAAATTCCAAGAGCTTCATTAATATTAAGACTGTTTTAAGAGGTATTGCATGTATGCTATTATATGTTTCTTAGTTACAGGAGGATTTAATGGCATACAGAGATTTAAGGGAATTTATTAAACTGCTTGAAAACAAAGGACTTCTGGTTCGCATTAAGACAGAGGTTGACCCTATACTCGAAATTGCTGAAGTCACTGACCGTATGTGCAAATCGCCTGGAGGTGGCAAGGCCCTGTTTTTTGAAAAAGTTAAGGGTTCTGATTTTCCTGTGGTCACAAATCTTTTTGGTTCTTTTAATCGGATATGTCTTGCCCTTGAAGTTAATGAACTCGACGATGTTGCAAAAAGGATTGAGTATCTT